>JBGSOU010000102.1:0-3541 GCA_041739025.1 Hyphomonas sp. | reverse complement strand
CCAAGCCCGTCACCCGGCTGACCGGGCGCGATGGCCGCCCGGCCTCGGCGGCGCTGGTGATGCATGTCGATGCGGCGCCGGGCGCCTATGACCGCTCGGACCTCGTGAAAGCTGCGGGCTTCATCACCGGCGGCGGCACCCCCCGTGCGTTCCGGTTTGCCGATTCCCGCATCGAGACCGCGCTCAATCACTGGAACTTCACCGGCATGATGCGCACACGCGGCGCGGACGGGCTGACGGCAGAAGATTGGCTGGCCGAATTTCCCGAGCGGATCAGCCAAACAGCTGGTTGAGGCGCCAGGTCCAGTTCGGCAGGGCAAGCGTCAGGAACAGGAAACCGGCGCCGACCAGCACGCAGAGCGGCGAGTAGATCCGCCGGTTGAGCGAGAGGTAGGGCTGTTCCGGTGCGGCCCGCTCGAAGGCCGGCAGGACGCCGACAATGCCCCGGCCGAGGAAAACCAGCGACACAAGCAGGCCGACAGGCGCAAGGAACGGCTTCGCGCGCGGCACCTGTTCGCTGAAGCCGCCCATCAGGAAGGCCGCAAAGGCCGCCGCCAGCAGCAGCGTGCACATGTACAGAAAGGCGCGGCGCGAGGGGATGCGGGTGATGCCGCGCCGGCCGATGATGGAGCGGGCCAGCGCCTGCTCGTTGGCAAAAGGAAAGGTCAGCCCCGCCGCCCAGAGCAGGTACAACAGGGCCGCAGCCGACAAGGCTGCCGCCAGACTATTGCCTACGAACTCGGCCAAGCCATCTCACTCCCGCCATCCTGCCCTAGCAATCCTACATGCAGGCTTTGCTTGCCGCCAGACCCGCGATTGAATAGCCAGAACGCTGATCCTTACATCATTGAGAGACAAGAAGGAGTGCCCGATGTCTGATCTTGAGAACACGCTGCTGCTGGAGACGTCGAAAGGGCTGGTGACCATCCAGCTTCGCCCGGACCTGGCGCCCGGCCACGTGGCCCGCATCAAGGAACTGGCGCGGGAAGGATTCTATGACGGAATCGTCTTCCACCGCGTGATTTCCGGCTTCATGGCGCAAACCGGCTGCCCGAAGGGCACCGGCACGGGCAATTCCAAGAAACCGGACCTGAAAGCCGAATTCAATGCCGAGCCCCACGTGCGCGGCACCTGCTCGATGGCGCGCACGTCGGCGCCGAACTCGGCCAACAGCCAGTTCTTCATCTGCTTTGATGACGCCTCCTTCCTCAACCGCCAGTACACGGTCTGGGGTCAGGTGACCGACGGCATGGACGCCGTAGACCAGCTGGCGAAGGGCGAGCCGCCGCGCAATCCGGACCGCATCGTGACGATGCGCGTCGCTGCGGACGCCTGATCCGGCACGCGGCGGCGAAGCGAAGGGGGACGACAGGCCATGGCCGACAGATTGACGTCTCGCCGGACCAGTGCGCGCCGGACGACCACGATCCTCGGATCACGGATCGCCCGGCTCATCTTCGCCTCCAACATGGCGGGCCTCGCCATTCTCATCATCGGCGCGATGGTGCTGAACGAGATGCGCGCGGGCTTCGTCGCTTCAAAGAAGCAGGACCTCGAGGCCCAGGCGCAGATCTTCTCGAGCCTGCTGTCGGATGATGCCACGACGCCCGAGCCGGGGCTCAACCCGGATGCGGCGCGCCAGACCCTGCAGAGGCTGAACCTTCCGGAACGGGTGCGCGCGCGCATCTTCACCCCGGACGGCGAACTGATCGGGGACAGCTATTACCTGTCCGAGCGGGTCGACGTGACGGCCCTGCCGCCGCTGAGCGAGCCCGGCTGGTTGGCGCGCACCGGACGCGACCTGTCGGAATGGTCCAGCAGCGCGTTCGATTTCTTTTCGCCGCGCCGCACCTCCGAGGCGCTCCGCACTCAGAGCTTCGAGGAGGAATTCGAGGTCGCCGCGCTGGGCGGCCAGGCGGCGAGCCAGCGTTTCTCCGACCGGGGAAACCGGGTGATTTCGGTCTCGATGCCGGTGCAGCGCGTCTCGGCCGTGGTCGGTGTGCTGGTTCTGGAAGCGAGCGACATTGACGAGATCATCCGGGCCGAGCGCGTTGCGCTGGTGCCGTTCATCGGCGTGGCGGTGCTGATGGCCTTCATCACCTCGGTGATGCTGACTCTCGGGATCGCGCGGCCGCTGCGGCGCCTGTCCCTTGCGGCAGACCGGATCCGGTCCGGCGCGTCCGACCGGATCGACGTGCCGTTGCTGACGAAGCGGACCGACGAGATCGGCGACCTCGCCCTGTCGATCCAGAGCATGACCGAAGCCCTGCTCGAACGGATCGAGGCCAACGAACAATTTGCGGCGGACGTGGCGCATGAGCTGAAAAACCCGCTGACGTCCATCCGTTCGGCGGTCGAGACGCTGGAGCGCGTGAAGGATCCGGACGCGGCTTTGCGGCTGCGCCAGGTGATCGCCTCGGACGTCAAGCGGCTAGACCGTCTGATCACGGACATTTCAAACGCATCCCGCCTTGAGGCGGAGATGACGCGCCTGCCCAGCGAGCAGATCGACATTGCCCGCTTCGTGCGCGACATCGTGCGCACCTATGAGGGGATCGGCGACGGCGAGATGGCGGTGCACGTGTCGTTCACCGACGCCACGATGGGCGCACGGCTGATCGTGCGCGGCCGCGAGGGCCCGCTCGGCCAGGTGTTGCGCAACCTGATCGACAATGCGCGCTCCTTCTCGCCGGGGGGCAGCACAGTTGAGGTTCGCCTCGACCAGACGAATGACGGCCCGCGCACCATTGCGCGTTTGACCGTGGAGGACTCCGGCCCTGGCGTACCGCCCGACAAGCTGGAAACGATCTTCAACCGTTTCTATACGGACCGCCCCAAGGGCACCGCCTTCGGCAACAATTCCGGCCTCGGCCTCTCGATCGTGAAGCAGATCATCGCGACGCATCGCGGCAGGGTCTGGGCCGAGAACCGCAACGAAGGGGGCGCACGGTTCACGGTTGACCTGCCGGCGGTGTGACCGTCTCGCAATGCTCGCCCCCCCCTCCCTTCACCTGTTCTGGCGGTTGTCGATCAGGTCGGTGACGACTTCGGGGTCTGCGAGGGTTGAGGTGTCGCCGAGGCTGGCGAACTCGTTCTCGGCGATCTTGCGCAGGATGCGGCGCATGATCTTGCCGGAGCGGGTTTTCGGCAGGCCGGGCGCGAACTGGATCAGGTCCGGCGAGGCGATCGGGCCGATCTCGCTGCGCACGTGCTGGACAAGGTTCTTGCGCAGCGCCTCGTCCGCAACGACGCCCTGGCGAAGTGTGACATAGGCGTAGATGCCCTGCCCCTTGATGTCGTGCGGATAGCCGACCACGGCGGCTTCGGCGACCGCGTCATGGCTGACGAGCGCGCTTTCGACTTCCGCCGTGCCCATCCGGTGGCCGGAGACGTTGATGACGTCATCGACACGGCCGGTGATCCAGTAGAACCCGTCGGCGTCGCGCCGGCAGCCGTCGCCGGTGAAGTACTGGCCGGGATAGGCGGTGAAGTAGGTGTCGATGAAGCGCTGGTGATCTCCGTACACGGTCCGCATCTGGCC
>JBGSOU010000049.1:0-3668 GCA_041739025.1 Hyphomonas sp. | reverse complement strand
CCGCGCGTCGAGAGCGACCCGTGCCCGCCCGGTGCCGACGCCGCAACGCGCGCCCGGATGGGCTGGAATGCAATGACCCGTCTCGCGGCGTCGCGGGTGGAGGCGTTCGCGCTGATTTCCGATCACCTGCGCAGCCTCGGCCTGAAGGCGCCCGCCGTATTGCGGTTTGACCCGGACGCCGGTTTCGCGCTGATCGAGGATTTCGGGGACAGCCGCGAGTTTGCGCGGCTGATCGAACGCGGCGACGCGCAGGAAACCCCGCTTTATGTTGCGGCCGCCGAACGCCTCGCCGTCCTCCACCGTGCGCCGGTTCCCAACACACTGACCCGCAACGGCATTGTCTGGCCGATTCTGGATTTCGACGATGTCGCCCTCTCGGCCAACGCGGATCTCTATGCGGACTGGCTGCCGGCCGAGATCGGGCAGGGGCCCCTCAGCGGCGCGGCGCGTGCCCGTTGGGAGGCAGAGCGCAATGCCCTGATCCAGCAGGCGATGGCGTTTCCCCGGGCGTTCACGTTGCGGGATTATCACGCCGAAAACCTGCTGTGGCTGCCGGAGGGCGACGTCGGCCTGCTCGACTTCCAGGATGCAGTCCTCGGCTGGGACGCCTGGGACCTCGCGATGCTGACACAGGATGCGCGCCGCAACGTGTCCGAGGAGGCCGCCGAAGCCGCGATCTCGACATTCCTTCAACTGACGGGACAATCCCGCGAAGCGTTCGATGAGCGGCTTGCCGTGATCGGCGCACTCAACGCGCTGCGGATCGCAGGGGTGTTCTCGCGCCTTCAGCACCGGGACGGGAAGCCGCGTTATGGCGACTTCCAGCCACGGCAACTGCAACTGCTCGCACGCAACCTCACCCATCCGTCGCTCGCCGGCATGGCGGCCTTTGTGCGGGAAACCACGCCATTTGTGTTTGAGGGGCTGCGATGAGTGTTCCGGTGCCTCACACGGCCATGGTGCTCGCGGCCGGGCTGGGCACGCGCATGCGTCCCTTGACCGACACGACGCCGAAGCCTCTCTTGAAGGTGCGCGGAAAGGCGCTGATCGACCGGCTGCTGGATCCTTTGATGGAGGCGGGCGTCAAACGCATCATCGTCAACGTCCATTATCTCGCCGACCAGGTCGAGATGCATCTCGCATCGCGGTCCGGCGTGGATGTGATCATTTCGGATGAGCGAGGCGAGGTGCTGGAAACCGGCGGCGCACTGGCCAAGGCCCGCCCGCTGCTTGGCACCGATCCCATCTTCGTGATGAACACGGACGCCTTTTGGGGGCCGGAATCGGCCGATCCGTTTCTGGAGCTGGCCGCAGGTTTCGATCCGGACACAGAAGATGAGCGCCTGTTGCTCGCCGACACGGAGCGGGCGCTCGGGTTTGACGGGGCGGGTGATTTCTTCCTGAAGGAAGGTGACCGTCTGGAGCGCCGCGGGCAGGCCGCCACTGCGCCCTGGGCCTATGCGGGTGTGCGCATCATGAAGCCGCAACTCTATGACGATCTTCCGGTGGAACGCTTCTCCGCGCTGAAGGTCTGGGACGCCCTGATCCCTCAAGGCCGCCTCGCGGGTCACAAGCTCGACCGGTTCTGGCTGCACGTCGGCGATCCCAAGGCCCTCGCCGATGCCGAGATGTGGGTTGCCTGTCATGGCGGATGAGCTTCGGCCGTTCGCAGACGACGCGCCGAAAGCCTGGACCATTCCGCCCGGCACCGATTTTCTCGGATCGCTCGCCAGGGAACTCGCGCGCGCCTTTGATCTGGTCCGCTCGCCGGACGCGCTCGCCGACGCGATCATATACGTGCCGAACCGGAGATCAGCCCGGGCCTTGATGTCGGCCCTGTATGAAGCGCTGGGCGGCGCGGGGGCGTTGCTGCCACCTGACATTCGCACTTTGGGCGATCTGGAAAGCGAGGAGCCGCCGCCGGTCAGTGAAGCGGCCATCGCGGCCTTGCCGCCGGCCCTGTCGCCTGCAAAGCGCGAAGGCGCACTCGCCCAGCTGGCGACAGCCTTTTACCGGGCAGAGTATGGTCTCGCCCTGCCGCCCAATTCATCCTTGGCCGCGGCGCGGGAGTTGTCGCGGTTGCTGGAACAGTCGACGATGGGCGATGAGCCGATCGATTGGTCCCGCCTTCAGTCCCTCGCTGCCGAATCCGATCTGGCAGAACATTGGGTCACCTCGGCGCGCTTCCTCGACATCATTGCAGATGCCTGGCCTCAATGGCTCGCGCAGAACAATGCTGCTGATCCTTACGCGCGCCGCCGCATGGCTGCGGATGCACAGATAGAAGCCTGGCGCAGCAAACCGCCAAGCGCGCCTGTGATCATTGCAGGCTCCACCGGCGCGACGCCGTCGGGACGGAGCCTGATGCGCGCGGCGCTCGGCCTGCCCAAGGGGTTGGTCGTGTTTCCGGGTCTGGACCGGGACCTTACGCCCAAGGCCATGGAAGCCGTCCGTATCTCGCCCAGCCATCCCCAGCATGCCTTGGTTCGTACGTTGCAGGCGCTCGGATTGCCGATGGACGCGGTTGCCGACTGGCCCGGCAATCTGAGCCAGTCAACGGCGCGGCGTCAGCTCGTGTACGAGGCGCTCGCGCCGGCAGATGATACGGCCGACTGGCGCGATACGCTTGAGGGCCTCGCGAAAGGATCAAACACCACACCGGACGGTTTTGCCCGGGACGCCTTGGCCGGGCTTTCAGTCGTTGAGCTGCCCAACGAAGCTGCCGAGGCCGAAGCCGCAGCCTTGCTGTTGCGCAGCATTCTCGAAGAGTCCGGTGCAACCGGCGCGCTTGTCACGACCGATGCAGGCCTGGCCCGGCGCGTCGGTGCGCTGCTCGAGCGGTGGGGCATATCGGTTCCCCCATCAGCGGGCCAGCAGCTGGGGCGAACGCCCGCAGGCAGCTTGATTGCGCTGTGCGCGCGCTGGGCCGTTGATCCCGCTGATCCGGTCGCCCTGTCGGCCGTGTTGAAACACCCTTTCGCTAGATACCGGGCTGAAGGCGACCTTCTCGACCTGCATTTTCTGCGCGGCGCGAGGCGCTGGAAATCCCTCGAGGATCTTGCCGTTCTGATCGAGTCACGTGGCGAGGAACGCTACAAGTCGTTCACGGCGGGAGAGATGACTACGGCGGCAGGGTTCGTCCGTGAACTGGCTTTGTTGGTGGAAACAGCGGGCGGCGACCTGTCTGGCGTCCAGAAGGTTCGCGCCGATGACGGCGCTCAACGCATCGCGGCGCTGGCGGGAGCGATCAGTGAAACGCCCTTGCCCTGGGCGGGGGAGGACGGCGCGGGCGCCTCACGCCTGCTCGAACGGATCGGTGAGCTGGGTGAGTTTCTGGGCGAGCTTCCGCCCCGCGACCTTGCCGACCTGATTGAAACGGAATGCGCCAATCTGAAGGTCAGCCTGGATGTCCGAGAACATCCGCGTCTCAGCATCTGGGGACCGCTTGAGGCTCGTCTTCAGTCGGCTGATCTGGTCGTGCTTGCCGGACTCAATGAGGGCGTGTGGCCCGAGAAGACGGCGCCGGATGCTTTCCTGCCGCGCCGCTTTCGCCCGGAGCTCGGGCTCAGTGATCCTGATGAACGGCTCGGCCTGTCTGCACATGATTTCGCCCAGCTCGCGTGCGCGCCGCGCGTTGCAATGCTGTATGCCGCCCGCCGCGACGACGC
>JBGSOU010000006.1:0-4373 GCA_041739025.1 Hyphomonas sp. | reverse complement strand
CGAGCGCGGCGCGTTGTTCCACCGGCGCATCGGCCGCGACCCCTGCATCTTCCGCCGCTTCCGGGGCAACCGGCCGCGGCGAACGGTACTTCCGGCTCAGCTGGGCCGCCTTCTTCACTGGCAGTTCAGCGGGCTGCTCTGCGAAGCTCACGTCCGGCTCATTGATGATGCCGTCGCGTTCAGCGAGGTACTTCTCGAGAAGTTCAGCGCCGGCGACCCGGTCCTGGAATTGCCAGACGCCGAGCGACGCCCCTTCAAGGATGAGAAGCTCGACGGCCTTTTCGGTGGCCTGACGCAGGGCAAGCAGATCCGGTTCGTTCGTCGTGATGCCGGTGTCGACCTCAAGCAACTCCTTGAAGCTGACATAGCGGAAGGCGTTGGCCGCCACGCCGACCGACGCAATTTTCTTCGATGCGACCACCGACGTGATGACTTCGCCGGACTTCACGCTGACGGCGCGGAGGTACACCGTGACCTTGTCTTCGCGGTAATCCGTCTTGCCGCCAATGCCGAGGAAACGGGCACCGACACCGCCGGTGAGCGTGTTCGTATCATAGCCGATGATGCCGCCTTCGAGGATGATGCCGGCGAACAGGAGCGGCGGCAGGGCGGTCTCGTTGAGCTCGTCTTCGCCGAGATACTGTTTGCGCATCTCGCGGATAATCTGGCGTTCTTTCAGAAGGTTATCGAGGTTTTCGCGTTCAATCACGGTGAACCAGCTGCGGTCGCCCGCATCCTGGAGCGCCTTGAGGAGCACGGACGTCGAGCCCTGTGTTACCGCCCGCGACAACGTTTGGACGCCATCGGACGGTTTGAACTGGCCGGTCTGGTCTTCAAAGGAATAGACCGCGACCGCCGCCTTCTCGCGGGGCGCCGGAATGGAGCGCAGGCGCGACTGGGTGTCGGTGCGGACTTCGGACACGGCAGGCTGCTCGATGAAGCCCGGATAGTCGTCATGCACGGTGGTGCAAGCACCTACCATCATCGGCAGGAGCGCAGCGCCAAAAACGAGACGGCGAAGTGAACGCAACATGTCAGCCGCCTCCCGGAACCAGATCACCCTCGCCCGACAGCAAGGCGTCGAGATCGTCCAGGGAGCTGGTATTTGAATCCGAAGAATCCGCTGCGGTTTCGCTGGAACTGCCGAGCAGCGCGGAGATCTGGCTGGACGCACTGGCCTGGCTGCCATCGCCGAGAAGCGGGATCGAGATTTCAGTGACGGCGCCGGTGGTCGTATCGGTGATCGTCAGCGACACCGAGTCGAGCAGGCGCACGAAGGTGATGGTCTGGTCGCCGAACGTGATCGTGCCGGATTCCTGCGGGTTTTCGCCGAAGATGGCATCATTGACCTCAGCGGCGAGCGACGACAGCAGACGGCTTTGCAGCTGACGCAGGAACTGGTCGATCTGCGTACTTCCCGTCGTCTCGGAGTCGGGATCCTTGTAGTCGTTCTGCGCATTCGCAATGGCCAGAAGGTGGGACGAGTTGAAGCTGTCCCCTCCGAACGACGGGTTGACTGGCGTGTACACCAGCTCCTGGGCTGAAGCCGGGAAACCGGCCAGCCCGATCACGGCAACCACCAGAGCGGCGCGCGAAACGTGTTTTAGTCCCAACATAATGTGCGTCCTCATCCTGGAGGACATCAGCCTGCGTTCTGCTGCAATGACTGATGCGTCCCCACACATCTATATGCAAGTTAAACGCCAACTCTAAATCCCGGTCAACAGCAACGCGTCGAAAGACCAGAGATTTAACCAAAACGATTGCAAGTAATCGCGGCGGCAAGACAAATCTTCGGTTTCTATTGCGCGCCGGGCTCGATCCATGTCCCCCCGGAGGCGAGTGAGGCGGTCTTCGCATCATAGCGCACGATCTCTGCGCCGCGCGATCCGACGTGCCGGTTCGGGCCAAAGGAGAGCGGCGGCGTCATCGCGCCTTCGAAATTGCGCACACTCTCGAGGCTTTCGATCACGCCGGCGCGCGAGACATCGCGGCCGGTACGCATCAATGCCTCAACCAGCAGGGCGGCTGCGGAGTACGCGTCCGCTTCGGCGAGAATGGCCGACTTGCCGTTGCCGGCCCGCGAGCGCGTCTTGGCAAAAGCGGCCTGCGCATTTGGTGCAACCCGGCTGAGCGGGGCGGCAATTGAAACGTAGCTGTCGGGCGGCAGGAGCGCGCGGCTGGCCGGCGGTATGCTGACAAACACGGATTGCGTCATGAGTACCCGTTGAGCCGCTTTCGCAGCGCCAGCACAGGTCGCCGAAGCGAGGATCACCGTGTCTCCTTTCTTTGCGCCGCAGGCATCCTTGACGCTGACGACGCCCCAGGTCTCAACCGCGAAAAGCTTCAGCGCGGCGGCCTGGTCCGCCTCGCTCGTCACCAGCGCGAACGCCGCTGCCGACGGCACCGGAGGCGGCAGGACCGATATCACCGGCACATCTGGCGCAAGGCCCGCAGGCACTGGGCCCTGAGGCGCAATCAGACCAAAGACGGCATCACCGGATGCGGCTTTCGGCGCCACTTGCGCAAAGCTCAGAGCGCGCCCGTTCACACCGCCGAGCCGGTTGATGTCCGCAGCCAGGGCATTCAGCATTTTTTGCTGCGCCGCCGTTGCCGGGTTCGCCGGATCCAGCACCGCGCCGATGACGATGGCGTCCTCCGTCACACCGGGGTCAGCCACATCATCGATGACGTCCAGAAATGCCCAGAGATCGGCCAGTTGCTTGTCGGTGAAATTGAAGCGCGGCATGGCGTCCGCCAGCGCATTTCCACCGGAATCCTTGCCATTTCGAACCGCATTCCGAAAGCTCGCCGCCGTATAGGGCGGACGGGTGCGCCCCGACGACGCCTTGACCGAATATGGCCGGGTGAGCGCATCACGCGTGATCTGGCTGGGATTGACGCCCCGCTCGGACTGCCCGGCGCCGGTACGCCCATGACAGGAGGCACACGGAAAGGTTCGCGCCGGCAGTTTCGTGGTCAGGTCGCCGATCTGCACGTCAGCGGTGTCGAGCGGCGAGCCCTTCTCGCCGAAATAGATCGCCCGGCCCCGCTCCTCTGAGGCGGACCGCTCGGCGCAGGCGGCCGGCGCGAGCAGCGCGAGAAAAACTGCCGCGAGCGCCGACGCTCTAATCGTACGTGCCATCGGCGATATCCTGGATCTGCGTGACGATGATCGCATCGCTCAGGTTCGCCGGAATCTTGCGCCACCGCGCGGTCTTCGTGTTGCCAACCAGAAGCGCCGTAAGGTGCGCCTCCTTCTCGAAAACCTGGCCCATCTTTGTGCTGACCGTTTCGACATTCTTTTCCGGCCCGGTGAAGAACAGCCAGCCCGGACCGGCCTTGAACTGCTTGCGGTAGGAGGCGAGCACGGGCGCCGTGTCGACCTTCGGATCCACCGTGATCGAGATGATGAAGATGTCCTTCCCCATCCGGTCTTTCAGGCGCTCCTGAATGCGCTGCAGCGTCGCGTTGATCAGCGGACAGGCATCCTCGCAGGACGTGAACATGAAGCTGATCACGACCGTCCGGCCTTCGAGCACGTCGGAATAGAATTTCAGCTTCTCGCCGGCATGGCTGGTGAGCAGCGTGTCCGTGAAATAGTCGCGCGCCTTCGCGTCGGTGTCGGACGCGCTGACCTTCTTCGTTTCGACTTTCCCGCCGGGCTCATGCGAGACGCCGTGAGCCTGCGCGCCGAGGCTGATCAGCGCCGCGCATACCGAAGCGGCAGCAAGGCGGAACATTGTCTGGAGTGCGGTCATCTTCGGGGCCTCAGTGTGCGTGGTGGCTGGAGTCATTTGCGCGCGTCCCGACCAGTTCCCGGACCCGCGCCTCGACGAATTCGGGATCCGGCAATCCGTAAATACGGGTGAACGTGTCGGTCGATGCATCGCCGATGAGGATCATCGCGGTGTGGTCTTCCGGATTGGTGGAGTAGGCGTTCAGCCAGGTGAGCGCTTCGTCCATGACGTGCTTGTCGCCGGTGAGGAAGGTCCAGTCGGCGCCGTGGGCGGCCGCGAATGTCGACAGGCGCGCCGGCGTGTCGACCGTAGAATCGACGCTCATCGATACAAACGTGACCGTGTCGGACGGAATGTCGGTCAGGTTGCCTTTCGCCTTCGCCAGCAACGCGGTGGTGACCGGGCAGATCGTCTGGCAACTGGTGAAGATGAAATCGACGACGACGATCCGTGAACCGACGACGTCGGTTTTCAGATGGCGCTCGGCGCCGGTCTGATCCACCATCGGCGCGTCGCTGAGCACCACCAGCGCCTGTTGTTCCGCCCCGGCCGGAAGCGCCGCCTTGCCGGTCTTGTGAACGTGGCCGGCCGGGTCATGGCCTGCCATGTCCATGCTGCTGGCGTCGCCGCAAG
>JBGSOU010000608.1:0-4387 GCA_041739025.1 Hyphomonas sp. | reverse complement strand
GGGCGCGGGGCTCTCGCTGAAAACCATTGATGCGAAGGCAAACGTGGCGGCGGCCGACAGGCTGGCCGACGTGCTGGCCGGGCCATAACGGCTGGGGCCGGTGGCGGCTGAAGGCGGGCTCGCCGCATCGCGGCCAAGGATGGACAAGACGGATCCGTCCGCGCCCTGCATCCGCAGCAGCCAGTCGAGCCCCCAGTTGGCCTCGTCCAGAATGTCCGGCACCGAATTGCCGCTTTCGGGAATGCCGAAATCATCCCCCCACGCGTCGGGGTTCTCGCGGTAGGAGATCAACAGCGTGCGGCACTGGTCCGCTGTCCAGTTCGTGTACTGATTATAGTCACCGGCGTCATACCAGCCGCCGTGCAGGTCGCGCGTCGTCCGGGCGTCATCCGGCGCCGAGAAGAGGCGCGCTTCGGTGTCTTGCCCGGGGCCAAGGTGGCTGGCTGCATCGCTCCAGCCTGTGCCGGCTTGCGGCGCGGTCTTCGCGTATCCGGCGCGCTGGTAGTAGAAGGTCCGGAATGCTTCGCGCAATACCGGCTTGTAAACCTGCGCCGACACCGAGAAGGCCCCGGACGCTTCAGAGTCGTCGCCCGCAGTCACGATATAGTCGCCGGGTTCGGCGATCCGCGAAATGTCGAGCCGCCAGACCTGGTCACCGGAAAGCTTGTCCACCGGCATGTTCTCGTTGGCGTCCAGTGCAAAGGTCCGCACCGGTTCGTTCGTCTCGGCGCGGCGCACGTAATAGGTCAGGCGCGGCAGCGTTGACCAGGCGGTGTCAAACCCCTCTACGGGCTGGCGTATGCGGACGATCTTGAGGTCGTCCGGGCGATAGCCGAACTGGTCCAGAACAATTGCCGGAGCCGGCACGGCATCGGCCGGGCGGAGCGGTGGGGTTACCGCATCAGTTTTCGCGCTGCTGCAGGCGGCAAGTCCGGTCAGGCATGCAAATGCCCAGCCTGCCGCCCGCCGTGTCATCTGGACCGCTCCACGAAAACCGTGCCCGCCGAATAGCCGGCGCCGAATGAACAGATCAGGCCGCGCTCGCCGGGCTTGAAGTCCGACGAATGCTTGTGGAACGCAATGATTGATCCGGCCGAGGAGGTGTTGGCGTAGGTGTCCAGCACGGTCGGGCTCTCATCTTCGGTCGCTTCGCGGCCGAGTACCTTGGAGGCAATCAGGCGGTTCATGTTCGCATTGGCCTGGTGCAACCAGATCCGGCGCAGCCCGGGCGCTGTCAGGCCCAGTTCACCCATGTGTGCGCCGATCATCTCGGCCACCATCGGGACGACTTCGCGGAACACCTTGCGGCCTTCCTGGATGAACAGCTTGTCCGGCGCGCCGACGCCTTCGGGCGCGGCCCGGTTCAGGAAACCGAAATTGTTGCGGATGTTGTTCGAGAACTGGGTTTTCAGTTTCGTGCCGAGGATTTTCCAATGGTCGGCCGGGGCAATGTCCTCGGCTTCGATCAGTACCGCCGTAGCGACATCGCCGAAAATGAAGTGGCTGTCGCGGTCGGTGAAGTTCAGATGGCCCGAGCAGACTTCCGGGTTCACCATCAGCACCGATTTTGCATGGCCGGCGCGGATGAAATCCGCCGCCGTCTGGATGCCGAACGTGGCGGACGAGCAGGCGACGTTCATGTCGAACGCAAAGCCTTCGATGCCGAGCGCCTGCTGCACTTCAATCGCCATTGCCGGATAGGCGCGCTGCATGTTTGAAGCGGCGCAGATCACCGCGTCCACGTCTTCCGCTGACCGGCCGGCCGCCTTCAGCGCATCACGCGCCGCGAACACGGCCATTTCGGCCAGCAGCGAAATCTGCTCGTTCGGCCGCTCGGCAATGCGCGGGGCCATGATGTAAGGATCGATCACGCCGTCCTTGTCGACGACGAAGCGCGATTTGATGCCGGAGGCCTTCTCGATGAATTCGACCGAGGAATGGGTCTTCGGTTCCATCAGGCCGGATTTGATCTCGGCTTCATTCTCGCGGTTCCAGGTATCGGCCCAGGCGTTGTAACTGGCGACCAGCTCGGCGTTCGAGATGGAATGCGGCGGGGTCCAAAGGCCGGTGGCCGAGATGACAGGATTGGTCAAAGGGGATCTCCGTTTACGCGGCGCCGGGGCGGCCTGCGCAGGCTTTTGTGTCTTGTTCAGACCTACCCTCTAGCCTGCGATCCCTGCGCCGCCAAGCAGCGGTCGGCCAATCCTCAGGGCTTGTCCTTGGGAGACCCATAGACTTCATTCAGCAATTCGCGCTCGTCCGCCGCCTTTCCGGCTTCGACCAGCCGGTCCTTCTCCTTGCGCTCGGCCTCGGCATAGGCCGCCATCACATCGGACTGGCAGGCCTTGCGTTCGTCTGCGTCGGCAATCCCGCCGCATTCGGCCAAGGCCTCGGAATCGGCCCGGTCCTTCCAGGTCTGGCAGCCGGCCAGCACCAGGGCGGCGCACAGGGCGCCAGCACATGCGAGGCGCCGTCTCATCTGGGCGGCTTCCTGTCAGCTTCGCGCTTCACCGAGAGGCGCACATCGGCCACCACGTTCTTCATGCAGGCGTCGCGTTCGGCATCGGTCGGCTTCTGCGCGCAGGCGTCCACCGGATTGGCGTAAGCGGCGGACGGTTCGCTCGTCTGGCAACCGCTGACGGCTGCCAGCGCGGCCATGCTGGCCATCATCATGATCAACTTCATTTCGTGTTCCTCACCTCCCTGTGCCGGGGACAGCTTACCTCATGGTCATTGACCATGCCAACTGCCTGCGCCCATGCATAGACAATTGTCGGCCCGACAAACTTGAAGCCGCGCTTCTTGAGGTCCTTGGACATCGCCTCGGACCAGTCCGTGAAGGTCGGGGCCTCGCGGAAATCCGTCCACGTCCCGGTGATCGGCTTGCCGCCCACCCAAGTCCAGCAATAGTCCGCAAAGTCCTCGCCGCGTTCCATCATCGCGAGGTAGACCTGCGCGTTTCCGATCACCGCTTCGATCTTCTTGGCGCTGCGGATGATGCCGGGATTTTCCATCGCTTTGGCAATCCGCTTCGCCGTCCAGCGCGAAATCCGCTCCGGATCGAACTGGTCGAACTCCTCGCGGATCGACTCGCGCTTGCGCAGGATGGTGATCCAGCTGAGACCGGCCTGCATGCCGTCGAGCTGCAGCTTTTCCCAAAGCGCGCGCGGATCGCGCTCCGGCACGCCCCATTCCGTGTCATGGTAATCGCGGTACAGCCTGTCGCTGACCGGGGCCCAGCCGCAGCAAGGTGTCTCGTCACTCATCGGCGCCGTGCTCCATCAGGGATGCCAGTTCCGCGATCAGCCAGGGCGCGCCCTCGATCTCGGCAGAGGCGCCGCCCGCACTAACGTTTTCCTTCGCCGCTACGGCGCGCGCAAACCGGTCGGTTCGGATCAGGGCGAGGCCTTCATCGCCCGCCGCGCTGGTCACGGTGCCAAGCAATGTGTCGCCGGCCCGCACCTCGGCGCCGGGTGCCAGCGCCGTACCGCGCAGCCGAACCGTCCGCTTGCGGATCAACGCTTTGCGCTTCATCCGGCTCGCCACTTCCTGACCGACAAAGCAGCCCTTCTTGTAGTCGATCCCGTGCATCAGATCCATGTTGACGTCGGTCGGGAACACCTCCGCCGCCCGGTAATCGCGGCCCCATTCGGGAACGCCCGCGGCAATCGCCAGCGCGTCCCAACCGGGCAGGGGCCCAGTAGCTCCGCCTGCCGGGACAATCGCCCGGCGGGGAAGCGTTTGAGCGCGCGGATCGGGTGCGCCCACGACATCGAGGGCCGACTCCCACGCGTCGCTGCGCTCGATCTCGACTGCCGAACGCAGGCGAAACATTTTCAGCCGCTTCATCAGATCGTCCGCGGCGTCGGCGTGCACGTCGATGTGCACCCCGTCTGCGGTCCGGTGGGCGATATAATCGGCAATGATCTTGCCCTGCGGCGTCAGCAGCGCGCCGTAACGCGCCTCGCCTTGCGTCCAGTCTGTCACGGTATGGGTCACCGTCCGCTCCAGCAGGGCGAGCGTATCAGGTCCGGCGAGGGTCAGGATGGCGCGGTTCGGAAGGCGGTGCATCGGGCTGTTCTAGGCCCTCAGGCGCTCGCCGTCATCAAGCCTTTGCGCCGGGCATCGCCGCGATCACCGCCGCCGCCAGTGCGCTCTTGAGAAGCGAACCCGCGATGAAGGGCACCACGCCCGAGGCGAGCGCAATCTCCGGCGTGGTCAGCATCGCCAGCCAGCCGCCGCCGAGGGCGAGGATCAGCGCGTGCAGCCCCAGGAAGCCGGCAAACCGGACGCCATGCTGCGCCAGCGCCTGACCCTTTGGCAGGAAACCGGCGAGGAAGGCGGCCACCGGGAAAGCGAACAGGTAGCCCGCCGTTGGGCCCGCAAA
>JBGSOU010000588.1:0-2322 GCA_041739025.1 Hyphomonas sp. | reverse complement strand
CAAGGCGACGGACCAGAACGTGCGCGCCGGGCTGGCGCCGAGGCTGCGCGCCGCTTCCAGGGTGCATACCGATTGCGAGACGAAGGCCGCACGGGCCGTGAGGTAGACATAGGGGTAGAGCGTGCAGGCCAGAACGAAGGCGAGGCCGGGCAGGGAGCTGATGTCCGGAAACCAGTACTCCCGCGCCGACCAGCCCGTCGCGTCTCGCAGGGCGGATTGCAGGGGTCCGCCGACGCCTGCCAGATCGCCCCACGCATAGGCAAGCACATAGCCCGGCGCGGCGAGCGGCAGCACGAGCAGCCATTCAAACACGCCGCGCCCGGGAAAGCGAAACATCGTGACCAGCCAGGCGGCCGGTACAGCCATCAGCAGGCAGAGGATCGCCGTCAGCGTCAGCACTGACAGGGTGCCGGTGAGGTAGCGCAGCAGCAGCGTGTCACGGATGTGCACCCAGGTCGCGCCGCCGCCTTCGGCCAGACCCGTGATGACGACGACGGCGACCGGCAACGCAATCACGAGCCCGGCGATAAGGACCGGCAGCTGGCGAAGGGCCCCTTCGGGGACGGCAGGCGCCCTCAGTTCCATCCGGCGCGGTCGAAGATGGCCTGGGCTTCGCCCTGGCGGGTCCCAAGCTCCGAGAGCGGATAGTCGCTCTGTTTGAAGCCGGGCAGCAGTTCGAGCCCCTCGGGCAGGGGTGCGCTGGCGACGATGGGGAATTCCTTGGTCTCGGAGGTCAGCAGCGCCTGGCCTTCCGGCGTGGTGAGGAATTCGATGAACTGCACGGCAAGTTCGGGCGATGTCGAGGTCGATGCCACGGCGGCGCCGGTGACGTTGATGTGTGTGCCCGTGCCGTCCTGATCGGGGAAGGAGACCAGCGTCTTGGCAGCGGTCAGGCGTTCTTCAGTCGTGCCGGTTGCGAGGCGGACCCAGTAATAATGGTTGACGATCGCGGCGGCGCACTGGCCTGCGGCGACTGCTTCGATCTGCGCGGTATCTCCGCCCTCGGGCGGGCGCGCGAAGTTGGCGGCGACGCCCTTGGCCCAGGTTTCAGCTTGGTCGCTGCCGGTCCGGCCGATGATCTCGCCCAGCAGGGAAAGGTTGTAGATGTTGGTGCTCGAGCGCACACAGAGTTCGCCCTTCAGACGTTCGTCGGCGAGGTCCGCATAGGTATCGACTTCTTCGAGCGGCAGCAGCTGGGGATCGTACACGATGACGCGGGCGCGTTTGGCGAGGCCGAACCAGTGTCCGTCCTTTTCGCGCAATTGTTCCGGAATGGCGGACTCCAGTGTTTCGGACCGGACCGGCTGCGTGAACCCTTCGTTCTGGAAGCGGTAAAGCGCTCCGGCATCCGACACCAGAATGACGTCCGCCGGGCTGTCGGCGCCTTCGGCCTTCAGGGTTTCGAGAAGTTCCGGCGCCCCGGATTCCCTGAGGTTGATCCGGATGCCGGTCTCTTCCTCGAACTTCGCGTAGAGCGCCTTGTCCGAGTCATAGTGCCGCGCGGAGTAGATGTTCAGCACCTTGCCATCGGGCGGCGTTTGATCCGCCGGGGCGGCCTGGCCGGGGGCCGCGGTTTGCGAGACCGGTTGGCCGCAAGCGGCGAGGGCAGCGAGTGAGACGGTGGCCAGGAATATACGGAACATTGGAGGGTCCTTCTGATTGGCATGATCCCAATCACAGGTGAGAATGGATCGCAACAAATAGATGTCGCGACCTTTTCGTCACACATGCGCGGAAAAGAGCCCGATTCTTGCAAGGGATGCCTCGCGCGGCGGGCGAGTCGTGCCGGCAAAACGATGTTGCGGGTGCGAAATAGTTTTCGCCTGGCCGGATTGTCTGTTAATGGTTTGTGAAGAAATGGGGTTGGCGATGACGGACATTGTTCTCGATTTCGAGCTCGACGGCGACGACGACGACGTCCGGCTATCGGAAGCGATCGATTCCTTTCTCACCCTTCAGGATTCCCGCGCGCGGGACGAGGCGTTCGACCTTGATCTGATGGTCCGGACGGTGTTCGGCCCGGGCGGCGAGCGTCTGAAGCAGCTGGTCTTCCAGCAGCGCGATATCGCCAACGCCTTTGATTCCTTCTGGTCGGCCTTCCGCCGCTCGGCCTGAGGCTCTTTCGCTCAGTTGAATGTGGCCCGCCCGGCTTCTAAACCGGGCCAAAGGCACATTCCGCATGGCATTGTTTTCGTCCCAACCCCGCATCGGCATCATCGGCGCAGGCATCATCGGCCTCACCGCAGCCTACGAACTGGCGGTCCGTCGGAGCGCTCGGGTGACGCTGTATGACGTCCGCCCGCCCGGCCGGGGGGCGAGCTG
>JBGSOU010000576.1:0-3874 GCA_041739025.1 Hyphomonas sp. | reverse complement strand
TCGCTCTCATCAACCGGGCCGCACTCAACATCGTCAACGCCATCGACGACCCCAAAACCTCCAAACGACAAAGGCTCATGCGATGTGCATGGGAAGACGCCTATCTCGAAAAAGCCATCGCCCACATGCGATAGCCCTGCTTCGGAGAGGGGGATATCGGCCGCCCTGCCCGCTTGCCTTCCCATTTCCCTTCCCTTATACGCCGCCCTTCAAAGGACGGCGCCAGGCCGTGCCTGTCAGGTTCCGACCTTACCTTAGGGAAGGCACGGTCCAGGGCGAAAGGAAAACAAATGTCCAAACACAACATCGTATTCAATGTCGACGTGCGCGAGCGCACCGGCACCGGCGGCGCCCGTGAAGCGCGCCGTCTCGGCTTCGTGCCGGGCGTCCTTTACGGCGGCGAACTTGCCCCGGTCGCCATCAATCTACGGAAACCCGAAGTGATCAAGGCGATCGAAACAGGCCAGTTCCTGAACACGACCGCCACCCTGATCCACAAAGGTGAAAAGCAACTCGTGCTCCCGCAGGGCATCCAGATGCACCCGGTCTCCGACCAACCCTGGCACGTTGACCTGCGCCGCGTCGAGCCGGACAAGATCATCAAGGTCGAGGTTCCGGTCCACTTCAAGGGTCTCGAGGCTTGCCCCGGCCTGAAGAAGGGCGGCACGCTCAACGTCGTTCGCCACGCGGTCGAGATCAACGTTCCGGCAGGTCATATCCCGGAATCGCTTGAGGCTGACATCTCCGCCCTCGAAGTCGGCGACAACGTGAAAATCTCGAACATCAGCCTTCCGAAAGACGCTTCGCCGGTCATCAGCGACCGTGACTTCACGATCGCCACGATCGCGGGCCGCGGCGGCAAGACCGAAGAAGAGCCTGTGGCGGCTGCGGCTGATGCCGTTCCGGCCGCCAAGGCGAAAGCGCCGGCTGCAGGTGCTGCAGCGGCGGCCAAGGCTCCGGCCAAGGCCCCAGCGAAGCCCGCACCGAAGAAGTGATCCGTTCTGGACAATCAGGAGGCCGCCCGTCACAAGCGGGCGGCCTCTTTGATTCCGGGGCGGATGCAGGAAGGACGCGGACCCCATGCTGATCCTCGCCGGACAGGGAAACCCGGGCGCCAAGTATGCGAAGAACCGGCACAATACCGGCTTCCTTCTGCTGGACCGGATCCACGCCGCGCATGGTTTCGGCCCCTGGCGCGCAAAATTCGAATCCGAGATTTCAGAAGGTGCGGTGGACACACCCGAAGGCCGGTTGAAGGTCCTGCTGATGAAACCGCAGACCTTCTACAACGAGTCCGGGCGGGCGATGGCCAAGGCCTGCGCGTTCTACAAGTCCGCCGCCGATGCCGTCACGGTGCTGCATGACGAGATCGACCTCGCACCCGGGCGAGTTCGCGTGAAGCGCGGCGGCGGGCATTCCGGCAACAATGGCGTGCGCTCCGCGATGGCACATCTGGGGCCGAACGTGCGCCGCGTGCGCGTTGGCGTTGGCCATCCGGGCGACAAGTCGCTGGTGATGCCTTACGTGCTGTCAGACTTTTCAAAGGCTGACCTTGTCTGGTTCGAGCCGCTTGGCGAGGCGATCTGCAAGGCGCTGCCGTTCCTGATCGCCGGTGACGACGAACGCTTCCAGACCGAAGTAATGCGCCTTGCCCCCGCCCCCAAGCACGACCCAAAACAGCTGGGCCGTCCGGGGACGGAGTAAAGCGGACCTAGGCCTTGCGGACCACGGCCATGTTGGAGCGGGTGGCCTCGACCACAATCCGGTCGCCGACGGCGATGCCGGATTGTCCCTCGGCCGCTTCCGCCCCCCAGACCGTGTCACCTATTTTCACCTGGCCCTGGCCATTGCCGAAATCGCGCGTGACTTCGCCCTGCTGGCCGACCAGCTGCACCATCCGCTTGTTCAGCGTCGGATGTTCAGGCTCGGCGCGGCGCATGTTCGGGAAGATGTAGCGGCTGGCCACGATCAGCCCGACGCTGGCGGCTGCGAACACGAGGCACTGGACTTGCCAGGCGGTTGCCGAGTCCGGCGCGAACGCGGCGAACGCGGCGGTTGCGGCTGCGGCGATGGACGCCATCAGCAGGTCAAAGGTGCCCGACATCATCTCGATGCCGAACAGGATCAGGGCAAGCACCAGCCAGTGCCACCATGTAATCTGGGAAAGCAGTTGTTCCATTTGGTCCTCCTTCTGTGGGCCGATGGATGGATCAGGTGCGCGTCGGCGGCACGGCGCTGCGGGCGGCGTTGCTTGCCTGCGCCGCATCGGTCAGCCCCCGGATGCCTTCGATGGTGCCGAGGATCGACGAGAATTCGGCCGGGATGATGACCGTGCGTTGCTGCGGCGAGGTCGCCAGTTTCTCGAACGCGGCAACATAGGCCTGACCGAGGAAGTAGTTGATAGCGTTGACGTCGCCCTTGGCAATCGCTTCCGAGACCATCGCGGTCGCCTTGGCTTCGGCCTCGGCTTCGCGTTCGCGGGCTTCGGCGTCGCGGAACGCGGCCTCCTTGCGGCCTTCGGCCTGCAGGATCTGCGACTGCTTCTGGCCTTCAGCCTTGAGGATCGCCGATTGCTTCTCGCCCTCGGCGGTCAGGATTTCGGCCCGCTTCAGGCGCTCGGCCTTCATCTGGCGCGCCATCGCTTCGGTGATGTCGGCCGGCGGGGTGAGGTCCTTGATCTCGATCCGGGTGACCTTGACGCCCCAGGGCAGCGTGGCCGCGTCAATCGTGCCGAGAAGGCGGGCGTTGATCTCGTCGCGGTTCGAGAGGACCTGGTCGAGGTCCATCGAGCCGACCACGGTACGGATGTTGGTCATCGACAGGTTGGTGATGGCGCTGACGAGGTTGTTGACCTCATAAGCGGCCTGAACAGCGTCCACCACCTGGATGAACACGATGGCGTCGCAGGAGACCATCGCGTTGTCCCGCGTGATCACTTCCTGCTGCGGCACGTCCAGCACGGTTTCCATCATGTTCATCTTGCGGCCAATGCGGTCGAAGATTGGGTTCACGACGTGCGGGCCGGGGGAAAGCGTCTTGGTGTACCGGCCGAAGCGCTCGACCGTCCAGTTATAGCCTTGCGGCACGAATTTCAGGGCGCTGAACAGGCCGATGACGACGACGGCGAAGATCAGCAGGAAAGCCGATACGATAATGTCCATTGGGGTCCCTCTCCACGGTGGATCATGAATATCAATTGGGGAGGGATTTGCCGTTATTCAATAAATATCGAACCGAAATCGGCCTGCCCGTTTCCCCGAGCAGGCCGATCATCGCGGTATTCGGTTAAGGTTCGTTAACAGCCGGCCTTAAAGCTGGCCGAGCAGGTAGTCGGCGGCCGACACCTTGAACTCGCCGCCCTGCTCCACGTTGAGCTCGGCCACGACGCCGTCCTTGACCAGCATCGAATAGCGCTGCGAGCGCCTGCCCATGCCGAAGCCCGTGGCGTCGAGTTCGAGGCCGAGCGCCTGCGCGAAGGCGCCGTTGCCGTCAGCCAGCATGCGCACGGTCTCGTCAGCATGCGAGGACTTGCCCCAGGCGCCCATGACGAACACGTCGTTCACCGAGGTGCAGACGATGTCGTCAACGCCCTTGGCCTTGAAATCACCGGCTTTGTCGACGAATCCGGGAAGATGGCGCGCCGAGCAGGTCGGCGTGTAGGCGCCCGGTACGGCGAACAGGGCGACGGTCTTGCCGCCGAACACTTGCGCGGTGGTCACAGGCTTGGGCCCGTCTGCCGACATTTCCATGAAGGTGGCTTCGGGCAGCTTGTCGCCGACTTTGATGGTCATGAGGCAGTCTCCTTTGTTGAACGCCGGAGATAGGGCGGCCCGCGCCGGGCCGCAATGGCCGCCGGCCTCGCCTGCCCCCGCAA
>JBGSOU010000542.1:0-4048 GCA_041739025.1 Hyphomonas sp. | reverse complement strand
GGCACGGTCAATACCGGTGCAACCGATCCGCTCACGGAGCTTGCCGCCATCGCCGCCGAACACGGCCTCTGGTTCCATGTCGACGGGGCGTTCGGCGCCCTCGCAACCCTGGTGCCGCATCTGCGCCCGCGTTTCGAAGCGATTGTACGGGCCGATTCCGTCGCGTTCGATTTCCACAAGTGGATGCACGTCAACTATGATGCCGGCTTCGTGCTGGTGCGCGACGAGGCGCTGCACCGGCACGCCTTCTCCGACCGGCCGGATTATCTGAAAGGCGAGGCGCGGGGCCTTGCCGCCGGCAACCCCTGGCCGGTCGAATACGGGCCGGAACTGTCGCGCGGCTTCCGGGCGCTGAAGGTCTGGTCCCAGGTCGCCGGCTTCGGGATGCAGCGGCTCGGCGGGGTGATCGCCGAAAACTGCGCGCAGGCCGCCTATCTCGCCGGCCAGGTCAGCGCCGATCCGCAGTTCGAGCTGATGGCGCCCGCCGCCCTCAACATCTGTTGTTTCCGCTACCGCGCGTCTGGCCTGGACGGGCCGGCGCTTGATGCGCTCAACAGCGAAATCGTGATCCGGCTGCAGGAGCAGGGACTCGCCGCCCCGTCCACCACGCGCCTGCGCGGGGCCAGCGTGATTCGGGTCAACCTGACCAACCACCGGACCCGGACGGCGGACCTCGACCAGCTGCTGTCGGACGTCGCGCGCCTCGGCTCGGACCCGGAAACACGGCGGGCGGCAGCCGTGTAGCCTGCCCGGCAATGCCGAGATAAGGGTTCCCGCTTGTAGCTTTGTTGCGGAGGCGCCAAAAGACTCCAAGGATTGGGGCAAGCTCAGATCATTTCACGCCGCTGCCGAAGCCGGAAGCCTGACGCTGGCCGGTGAACGGCTCGGCATTTCGCAATCTGCGGTGTCGCGCCAGATCGCGGCGCTGGAGGAACAGCTGGGCGTCTCGCTGTTCCAGCGTCATGCGCGGGGCCTCGTGCTCACCGATAGCGGCCATACGCTCTACCGCTCGACGATGGACATGGCGGCGGCTGCGCTGTCGGCCAATACCGCCTTGAAAGACCAGCAGGAAACGCCGCAGGGCGAGCTGATCGTGTCGGCGCCGGTCGCCTTCGGGTCGATCTGGTTGGTGCCTCGCCTCGGCAACTTCGTACGCCGCCACCCGGACCTGCACCTCGACCTGCGCCTCGACGACCAGCACGAGTATGACCTGCTGAAGCTGGAGGCCGAATGCGCCATCCGCCTCTGGGCCGCCGACAAGGCTGACCTGATCCAGCGCAAGCTCGGCACGGTGGCCACCAATCTCTATGCTGCGCCGGAATACCTGAAGGCCCACGGCGTGCCCCGCACCCCGCAGTATCTCGACAATCACCGGATCATTGCCTACGGCGACGACTCCTCCCCGATGCAGGAAATGAGCTTTGCCTGCCGGGTGGGACGGGATGACGCGCCCCCGAGACCGGCCACGCTGAAGGTGAACAACGTCTTCGCGATGATGCGGGCGGTCGATGCCGGGCTCGGAATTGCCGATGTGCCGGACTACATGGCCAGCACCCTGCCGCGCCTTGTCCGCGTGCTCCCGGAGATCACAGGACCCACATTTGATTTGTATTTTATCTATCCCAGCGACCTGCGGCGCTCCAAGCGCGTGGCGGCGTTCCGGGATTTCCTGACCACCGAGACCGAGCCTCTGCGCAAGCTGTCCATGCGTTAATGTTACGCATTTTCGGCGGTTGCATGCATTGTTGCATGGGTGGCCTGCTAAGGCGCATGTTGCATTGCAGCGTAACGGTCTTATGTAGGGCCTATGCCATGGGTCCTGGGCATAACCCGATCTTTATTCGATTGGGCGTTTCCTCCCCCCTAACAGGACCCCACTTTAGCCCGGCGCGTCGCAAGATGCAGCCGGGCTTTCTTTTTTTCTTTTAGGATCAGGGTCTGAAGCTGCGGAAGATCCGCCAGCCCAGATAGCCGAGCAACAGGGCGGAGAACCCGGCGGACAAGTAGAACGTCGCACCGGCGATCATTTCCGAGGTGTTGGACCAGTCGAGCCCGGGCAGATGCACGAAGGGCGGTCGCCAGCTGACCTGCGGCTCCCCGGTCACCACGCCCGCCTGCGGGCTCAGCGTCGCTGACCACTGGAACGTCAGCTGGAAGAAGCCGAACAGACCCAATGCGCCCAGCATCAGGTTCATGGCGTTTTCGTCGCTCTTGTTGATGCGCGCTTCCCGGTCGCGCGTCTGGCTTTCCATGTTGGAGATCAGCCGCTCGATATAGTCGCTGCGCCGGCCGATGCCGCGCAGCTGGGTCATCTTCTCGAACACTTCGCTTTCGGTGTCATACCGGAACACGTTCATGTAGCGGTCGCGGTAGAAGGCGGCATACTCGCCGGTGCGGAAGGCATAGAAGGCCTCAGCGGCATCTTTCAGGCGGCCCCGGTTTCCGAAGGCTTCCACTCTTCCGATGACGTCGAAGGCCGAGGCTTCGTACTCGCGGGTCATGAACTCGTTATGCATCGAGACCACGTGGATCATGAAGGCATACGGGCAGGTGCCGATGAAATCATTCGCCGCCTCGAGGCTGCGCGCCTTCTCCACATAGGTGATCAGCGCGCGCGGATTGGCATAACGGACAAACTTGCGCTCGTCGGCCTGCTGTTCGGTGGCGGGGTAGATCGGATCGGTCGAGTCCAGGATCTCGGACGGGTCCTGGTTCATGAAGTCGATGATGTTCTGGTTGAAGCCTGCCACGAACAGGTATTGCAGGCAGTCCTGCCGGCGCCGGTCTTCCATCGCGGGGATGGTCTTGCGCGCCGCCTCGATCTGCGCGTCCGTGAACGCGTCATAGTCCGGCCGGTTGGCCACCCAGGTCCAGTAGTCCTCGCCGAGGCGCACTTCCGGCACATCCACATGGGTCTTCGGGTTCAGGCCCTCCAGCTTCTTCTGGAAGGGCAGGTAGCAGCCCTCCTGCACCATCAGCGTGCGCGGCACCGGCCGGCCTGTTTCCGGGTCCGGCTCCGGCAGCAGGCGCCGGAAAAAGGTCTTGTCCTCGAAGAAGAACATCAGCCGCGAGACGGGCATCACCAGGCCCGGCACCTCAATGAACGGCGCCTCCGACACCAGCGCCGCAAAGGCCGGCTCCAGCGTGGCCACCGGTTTGGCAGCGGGCTGCGCGGCCTTCAGCTGGGCAAACAGGTCGCCGGCATCGGCGTCGAACACGTCGCGCACATATTGCCAGAAGCTCTGCGCCGATCCGGCGGCCCGTTTCACCTTGATCCGGTCGAGCGGACCCAGTCCTGTTTCCGCGTCTGTCGGCCGGATCGGCGGGCTGCCGGCTGGCCGATCCGCGGCCGAAAATTCCTTCGGCGCCGCGAGCTTCTGGATCAGCGAGAGGAAATAGAAATCGCCCGGCGTGTGATCGTAGTTGTAGCGGAATGACAGGTGATAGCCGATCGCCCCGTTCGCGTGCGTGTACCAGAACCGCCGCACCCGGATGAGCCGCGTCTTGCCGAGGCCCGGCGGCGTGGCGATGAAGCGCCGCCCTTCGGTCGTCCACTCGATTTCATCGGGCGCCGTGAACTCCAGAAACTCCCCGGCGCGCGGGCAGAGCGTGTCGAGCAGGAAATCATCCACTGCGCCGAGGCGCTCGCGGTCGGCAATGTCGTTGAACAAGGGCTCCACCGCATCGCGCAGCCGCTTGCTGCCCCGGTAGCCGGGCTGGAACGTGCGCAGGGTTTCGGGATCAAGCGGGCGGCCGAGCGCCGCCGTGACCTTCTTCTCGGTGATGTAGAGCGACAGCGTGAAATACAGCGACCGGTCTTCGCACTCCTCGAAGACTTCCCGCGTGCGGGTCTCTGCCGTCATCTCTCCAGGTCCCTCTGTTCCCGCCGGCGTCAGGCCGGCATCCCTCGGTCCAGCCGCACACGCGCGGCCTCGGCAAAGATCGGTTCAAATCCGGTCAGCGCGATGCGTTCGCCCGCCTGGCAGGCCGCGTCCAGCCGGTCGAGCTGTGCGGCGGCCACCGGCACCTGCATCGGGTCGCCGCCTTT
>JBGSOU010000528.1:0-3109 GCA_041739025.1 Hyphomonas sp. | reverse complement strand
CCTGCGCGCTGCCCCTCCGGGCACGGGCGTGATCGCCGGTGGTCCGATGCGCGCTGTCATGGAAGTGCTCGGCGTCCAGGACGTGGTCGGCAAGTCGATCGGCTCCTCGAACCCGTACAACATGGTTCGCGCCACGTTTGATGCTCTCAAGGAGCAGGCAAGTCCGCGGACCGTTGCGTCCAAGCGCGGCCTCAAGGTCCAGGATGTTCTCGGCCGCCGCGCCGATGGCGCGTCCGAGGCCGGCATGGCTGATTCGACGAACTGAGAAGGCGACACCCGATGGCCCAGAACAAACTCACCGTCCGCCAGATCGGCAGCCCGATTGGCCGCAAGCCTGACCAGCGTCAGACGCTGCAGGGCCTTGGCCTCAACAAACTTGGCCGGACCAAGGAACTTGTCGACACGCCTGAAGTGCGCGGCATGATCCGCAAGGTCTCCCACCTCGTGGAAGTGGTCGGCGAATAAGGCGCACCCGCGCCTCGGCCCTTCTTCCCGCATTCGAAAGTCCTGAAGTCATGAAACTCAACGATCTCTCCCCCGCTGAAGGCTCCACCAAGAAGCGCATGCGCGTCGGCCGCGGCGTCGGCTCGGGCAAGGGCAAGACCGCGGGTCGCGGCGTCAAGGGCCAGAACGCCCGCTCCGGCGTGGCCGTGAACGGCTTCGAAGGCGGCCAGATGCCGATCTACATGCGTCTCCCGAAACGCGGTTTCACCGCGCCGGGCACGAAAACCTATGCCTGGGTGAACCTCGGCCGTCTCGCGAAAGCCATCGATGCGGGCACGCTGGATGCCTCCGATGTGACGGAAGAGTCCCTCGTGGCGGCCGGTCTCGTGCGCAATGCGCGCGACGGCATCCGCCTGCTGGCCAAGGGCGATGTTCCGAAGAAGCTGAAAATCACCGTCACGGGCGCCTCGAAAGCGGCTGTGGAAGCGGTCGAGAAAGCCGGCGGATCGGTGACGGTCACGGGTCCGAGCAAAGACGCCGCAGCGGAATAATCTGGGGTTCTTGCTTAACACCCCTTCACAAACCATACCTCGCCGCCGATCTTTGGCGGCGAACGTCTTTCAGGGAGGCTCGTGAGGCCGATGGCAAATGCTGCGGAACAAATGGCCCGCAATCTCAATTTCGGGACGTTTGCGAAGGCCAAGGACCTTCACGCGCGACTCCTGTTCACGCTCGGCATCCTGGTTCTCTTCCGTCTCGGCACATTCATTCCGCTTCCGGGCCTGGATCCTGCGCAATATGCCAGCCTCTTCCAGAGCCAGGCGGGGGGCATCCTCGGGTCGATGAACCTGTTCGCGGGCGGCGCCGTCGAGCGGATGGGCATTTTCGCCCTCAACGTCATGCCCTACATCACGGCGTCAATCATCGTGCAGATGATGACCACGGCCTCGCCCACGCTTGAGAAGCTCAAGAAGGAAGGCGAAGCCGGCCGCAAGCAGATCAACCAGTATACCCGCTACCTCACGCTGGTTTTCGCGCTGGTCCAGTCCTTTGCCATTTCGGGCGGCCTGGCTGCCGTTCGCCTTGAAGGCATCTCGGCTCCGTTCTTCATCCTGACCGGCGTTGTCACGTTGACCGGCGGCACGATGCTGCTGATGTGGATGGGCGAGCAGATCACCGCCCGGGGCATCGGCAACGGCATTTCACTGATCATCTTCGCCGGCATCGTCGCCGAGCTGCCGCGTGCCATCTACAACCTCGTCGCCCAGGCCCGCACGACGTCGGTCGATATCGGGTTCGTGCTCGCCATTGCGGTCATGATCATCGCGCTGATCGTGTTCATCGTGTTCATGGAGCGCTCGCAACGCCGCCTGATCATTCACTATCCGAAGCGCCAGCAGAGCCAGGGCTTTGCCCAGGGCCAGCGCAGCTTCCTGCCGCTCAAGATCAACACGGCGGGTGTGATCCCGCCGATCTTTGCCTCCGCACTGCTCATGCTGCCGCTGACGGCCGTCGGCTTCCTTGGCGGCGGCGCTGCAGATGCCAACGCGGCCACCGGCGTTCTCGGCTGGCTGGCGGCAAACTTCTCGCCGGGGTCGTGGGCCTACATCATCACCTATTCGGTGTTCGTGATCTTCTTCTCGTTCTTCTACACGTCGATCATGTTCAATCCGCAGGAAACCGCAGACAACCTGCGCAAGTATGGCGGCTTCATTCCGGGCATCCGGCCGGGGTCCAACACCGCCGCCTATATCGACTACGTGCTGACCCGCCTGACCACCATCGGCTCCCTCTACCTGCTCTTCATCTGTATCCTCCCCGAACTCCTGCGCCGCTACTTCCCCCAGATCCCGTTCTACATCGGTGGCACCTCGCTGCTGATCGTGGTTTCGGTGACGATGGACACGGTGACGCAGATTCAGTCGCACTTGATTGCGCACCAGTATGAGGGAATGATCCGGAAATCGAAGCTCGGGGGCAAGCGTAAGTGAACTTGATACTGTTTGGGCCGCCTGCGGCCGGCAAGGGCACGCAGGCCAAGCGGCTGGTTGAACAGCGCGGTTTCGTGCAGCTTTCGACGGGCGACATGCTTCGCGCCGCGCGTGCCTCCGGATCCGACCTCGGCAAACGGGTCGCCCGGATCATGGACGAGGGCGGCCTCGTGTCCGACGAGGTCGTCATCGACCTCATTGCCGAGCAGTTGGTTGCCTGCGCCGGCGCCCCCGGGTTCATTTTTGACGGTTTTCCCAGAACGATCGGGCAGGCCGAGGCCCTGGACAGCCTCCTGCAATCGCGGGGCGAACAGGTAGAACTGGTGATCCGGATGCGGGTGGACGATGAACGTCTGCTGGCCCGGGTTACGAAACGCTTCGAGGAACAGGGACGGGCGGACGACAATCCGGCCACCTTCTCCCGCCGCCTCGAGCGCTATTACGAAGATACGGCCCCGCTGGTCCCGCTTTATGCGGAACGCGGCGTACTCGTCGAAGTGGACGGAATGGGCACGATCGAAGCCGTGGCCGCATCAATTGATGCGGCTCTGAAACAATCCGCCTGAACCGCGCAGTTCTTCTGTTGACGGGCGAAAAAGCGCGGCTATAAGCCTCGTTTCTTAGCTTCAGGCTTAACCGCCGGTGCGCGCGACGGGTTCTTTACCCGGCTGGCG
>JBGSOU010000525.1:0-1515 GCA_041739025.1 Hyphomonas sp. | reverse complement strand
GCGAACCGCCGGTTCCGGCAGAATGCGCGTGAGCGCGGCGATCACCTTGTTGGCAAAGCCGGGCACAACCACCGGCTGGCCGCGATTGACCGCCTCGATGCCGGCCGCGACGACGGGCGCCGCCTCCATCCACAACCATTTCGGCATCTTGTTGGTCTCGCTGCGCGTACCGTTCACGTCGTGAAACTCGCTCCAGGTGAAACCAGGACACAGCGCGCAGCAGTGTATGTCTGATTGTCCGATGGCGGAACATTCGGCATTCACACTCTCGGAGAACTTGATCAGGCCCGCCTTGACGCTGGCATATAGCGTGTGTCCCGCGCTGCCCGGCGCATATCCGGCCAGCGAAGCGACATTGATGATCCGCCCGAACCGGCGCGCCGCCATGCCCGGCAGCAAACGGTGCGTGAGTTCAATCGGGGCGGTGTACAGCACCTGCAGAAACGCCGCCTGGTCTTCCCACCGGGTGGAGAAGAACGTTCCCGGCAATCCGTAGCCGGCATTGTTGACGAGCGCATCAATGCCGAGCCCCTGCGCGTCCAGCGCGGCGACCAGTCGCTGCGGCGCCCCCGGATCGGCCAGATCCTCCGCGATCACGGTCACCTCGACGCCGTTGCGTACCCGCAGCTCTTCCGCCAGCGCCTGCAACCGGTCTTCCCGGCGCGCCGTCAGCACGAGGTTCCACCCCATCGCCGCATATTGACGCGCGAATTCTGCGCCGATGCCGGCCGACGCACCTGTGATCAGACATAAACGGCGATTCAGGGCCAAAACTCACCTCGGATGCGAAAATGTGGCTGAAATGCAACAAAAGACCAACTTAAGTATGACGTCAGGGCTACTCGGTTGTTGCTCCGCGCCCGATCCGCACCTTACGGTTCTGTAGGGTAAATACAACAAATCGACGAAACCCCCAGATTCAACTCAATCGGAGCGGATAGCATGAAGTTCAAGGCATTCCTTTTGGCCGCTGTCGCGACCCTCGCCATTTCAGCCGGGGCATCAGCCGCCTGGGCTCAGGAAGAAACCCCGGACGAGTCCGCCCGTACGCTCGACACGGTTGTCACGATCGGCACGCGCGTCGCCAACCGGTCGGCCCTCGACACCGCTGCGCCCGTTGACGTGATCTCGGCTGAAGCCATCTCGAACATCGGCGTCGGCGAACTGAACCAGGCCCTGTCGGTCAACCTGCCCTCCTTCAACTTCCCGCGCCCGGCGCTCAACGACGGCACGGACTCGGTTCGCCCGGCCACACTTCGCGGCCTCTCGCCGGACCAGACGCTGGTGCTCGTCAACGGCAAGCGCCGCCACACCGCTTCGCTCGTCAACGTCAACGGCTCGATCGGCCGCGGCTCTTCGGCCGTTGACCTCAACACGGTGCCGACCGACGCAGTTGGCGGCATTGAAGTGCTGCGCGACGGCGCCTCGGCCCTTTACGGTTCGGACGCCATTGCCGGCGTGATCAACGTGCGCCTTAAAGAAGCCAATTCGGGCGGCGGCGCCGGTGTCAGCTAT
>JBGSOU010000522.1:0-1573 GCA_041739025.1 Hyphomonas sp. | reverse complement strand
GGCGCGGCGGCCCAGGCCGTCACCCGCGCCGCTGAGGGCCTTGGCCGGGCCGGCATCCTGTTTGGCGGCGAAAAGTCCGGCCTGCCGAACGAAGCCGTCGCCCTGGCCGACGAGGTGATGACCTATCCGGTCGATCCGGATTTCTCGTCGCTGAACCTCGCCCAGGCCGTCGGCGTGTTCTGCGCCGCCTGGGGCCAGTTGCAGGACACCCACGTCAAACCCGCCGGCACCGTCGCGGCCCCTGCCAGCCGCGACGAACTGTTCCGCATGTTCGAGCATTTCGAGGACGAGCTGGACCGCGCCGGCTTCTTCTATCCGCCTGAAAAGACGCCCCTGATGAAGGACAACCTGCGCGCCGCCTTCGTCCGCGCTGACTGGACCCAGCAGGAAGTGCAGACCTTCCGCGGCGCCATCAAGGCCCTCGCCATCGGCCGGGGCAAGGCGAGCGTGAAGCGGGAAGAGTAGGGCGGGGCCTTCAAAACGACACATCCGGCCACGAGCCTCCGTGAAAGTGCGGGGTTGGTGCGGGCAGCGGAAGACGCCAGACAGGGATCTGGCGCAATCGGCCGGAAGGACTTCAATCATGCTTCAGGCCATCGCGGCGCAGGTGGCAGCGCATGAGGCGCTGATTGCCCTGTTGATCCTCGGCGTCATGGTCGCCGCCTTCATCGCCGAGCGCGTCCCGCCCGTCACCACGGCGGTCATTGCGGCGGCGGCCTGCTTCGCCTTCGGCCTGATCCCCGAGGAAGACGCCCTGCGCGCCTTCTCGAACCCGGCGCCGATCTCCATCGCCACCCTCTTCATGCTCACCGCCGCCCTGCAGCGCACCGGCGTGCTGGACCGGATGGCCAGCCTGGTCGTCTCCACCGCTGAACGCAGCGGCTGGCTATCGCTCGTGCTGATGGCGGTGGTCGTGGTCCTGGCCTCGGCCTTCATCAACAACACGGCGGTCGTGCTGGTGCTGATCCCCATCGTCATCGCGCTCGGCGAAACGCTCAAGATCCCCAAGCGGCGCCTGCTCATTCCCCTGTCCTATATCTCCATCATGGGGGGCACGCTCACCCTGATCGGCACCTCGACCAACCTGATCGTGGCGGGCGTGGCGGCGCGCTCAGGACTGGAGCCGTTCAGCATCTTCGAAATCACCGGCATCGGGCTGGCGGTGCTGGCGGTCGGCATCCCCGCCGCGCTCGGCCTCGGCTATTTCTTCCTGCCGGGCGGCAGCGACCCGGATCGCAAGGCCGACAAGCCGCTGCTCTTTCTCACCGACCTCTCCAATCCTGCGGCGGCTGAAGGCGGGGTCGCCCTCCCGGCTGGCGTCACCGTGATTGCGCAAACCCGCGCGCCGCCGGCAGGCGGGGCTGACCCCGAGGATGACGCGCTCATTGCGCCCGGGGAAAAGCTGTCGGTGCGCATGACGCTGCCCGAGCTCCTGACCGTGATCGAACAGGAAAAATTCACCTCCGGCATCGCCCGCCGCACGCTGCCGCCGCCGGAAGCCCCCCTTCGGGTGCAGGGCGTGCTGTCGCCCAACGATCCGAACATCGGCCGGCGCGCGGACCAGCTCAGCTAT
>JBGSOU010000422.1:0-2899 GCA_041739025.1 Hyphomonas sp. | reverse complement strand
CCGGTTCTGGGAATTGCGCCATCTGGAGCCGGTGGCGGACTATCCTCCGCGCCATGCCTCGACACTGCTGGCCTTTGAAGCGGCCGTGGCGGCCATCGCGGAAGCGCTTGCGGCCCGGGCGGCGGCTTGAGATGAGGCTTCGCCGGCGCATCGCCTATGTGCTGCTTGCCATTTACAAGCATGGGCCGAGCCAGCTGTTGCAGCTGGCAGGCGCGCGCTGCCAGCATACGCCGACCTGCAGTGAGTTTGGCGCCGAATGCGTCGCCCGGCATGGCTGGTGGCCGGGGGGCTGGATGGCGCTGGCGCGGTTCGTCCGCTGCCGGCCGGGGGGGAGTCATGGCTACGACCCCGCCCCAGACACGGTCCCGTCCGTACCGTTCTGGCAGCCCTGGCGCTATGGCGACTGGAAGGGCGGTGCGCGAGGCCTGGTTGAATCCCAGCCCGAGGCATGAGATAGGAACGCCATGATCGATACGCGCTTCCTCACCGGACAGACCCCGCGAACTCGTCAGGGTGCATGAAGCGCCTTTGGCCCGCACGCCTGTGCGCGCCCGTTCATGTACCCCTCAAGATTTCCTGACAGCCCCGGCCAACTTCCCTGTCTTCGGACCTGAAAACAGGGTGGGAATCCCGGTAAACCCGCGTTAAGCGTGGCCGCGCCAGATGCCCTCGCCGGATCACCCGAATTCTGCCGCCTCCGGCGGCCCGTTAAAGAAACGAAGACCCATGATAAACGTCACGCTACCCGATGGCTCGATCCGGGAATATGCCGAAGGGGCCTGCCCGTTCGATGTTGCCGAGAGCATCTCCAAGTCGCTGGCCAAGAAAGCGATCGCTGCCCGTGTGAACGGTGAGCTGCGCGACCTGAAACGCGCCCTCGACGGCGACGCAAAGGTCGAGATCGTCACGGACAAGGACCCGGACGCGCTCGAACTGATCCGCCACGATGCGGCCCATGTGCTCGCTCAGGCCGTGCAGGCGCTGTATCCCGACACGCAGGTCACGATCGGCCCCGTGATCGACGACGGCTTCTATTACGACTTTGCCCGCAAGGAGCCGTTCTCGACGGATGACTTCGAGAAGATCGAAGCAAAGATGCGCGAGATCGTCGATGCAGACTTTCCGATTGTTCGCGAAGTCTGGGAAAAGGACGCAGCCATGGCTGAGTTCAGGAAGATGGGCGAAGACTACAAGGCCCAGATCATCGATGACATCATCCCGCCCGGCGAAGCGATCACGCTCTACCGTCAGGGGGACTGGGTTGACCTTTGCCGGGGCCCGCACCTGCCTTCGACGGGCAAGCTGCCGAAAGCGTTCAAGCTGATGAAGCTGGCCGGCGCCTATTGGCGCGGCGACAGCAATAACGAGATGCTGCAGCGGGTCTATGGCACGGCCTGGGCCAACGAAAAGGACCTCAAGGATCATCTCCACCGTCTCGAAGAGGCCGAGAAGCGTGACCACCGCAAGCTGGGCGCGCAGCTGGACCTGTTCCACCTCGACGGCATGGCAGCTGCCGGCTCGGTCTTCTGGCATCCGAACGGTTTCCAGATCTGGCGTCAGATTGAAGCCTACATGCGCCGGCGCCTCGATGTGTCGGGCTATGAGGAGATCAAGACGCCGCAGCTGATGGACTCCGCGCAATGGGAAAAGTCCGGTCACTGGGGCAAGTATCGCGAGAACATGTTCATCGTGCCGGACTTCATTCCGGAAGGCGACGAGGGCGTGGAAATCTCGGTGCCGGAAGATGCCAAGCTGATGGCGCTGAAGCCGATGAACTGTCCGGCGCATGTCGAGGTGTTCAAGTCGGGCCAGAAATCCTATCGCGACCTGCCGCTTCGCCTGGCCGAGTTCGGATGCTGCCACCGCAACGAGCCGCACGGCGCCATTCACGGCATCATGCGGGTGCGTCAGTTCACGCAGGATGACGCCCATATCTTCTGCCGCGAAGACCAGATCGTCGAGGAATCCATCCGCTTCTGCCGCCTGCTGGAGAGCGTCTACCGCGATTTCGGATTCCAGAAGATCGCCGTGAAGCTGTCGACGCGGCCGCCCGTGCGCGCCGGCGATGACGCGACATGGGACCGAGCGGAGGACGGCCTCAAGGCCGCCGTCGAGGCTGCAGGCCTACCCTGCGAGCTGCAGCCCGGCGAGGGCGCCTTCTATGGGCCGAAGCTCGAGTTCCAGCTGACGGACGCCATCGGCCGCGTCTGGCAATGCGGGACGCTCCAGCTCGACTATGTGCTGCCGGAACGTCTGGGTGCGGAGTATACGGCCTCTGACGGTTCAAAGCAGCGCCCCGTGATGCTGCACCGCGCGATCCTTGGGTCCATGGAACGGTTCATCGGCATCCTGATCGAGGAATTCGCCGGGGCTTTCCCGATCTGGCTGGCGCCGGTGCAGGTGGTGGTCGCCGCGATTTCGGATGATGCGGCGGGCAATTATGCCGACGAGGTTGCCGCAGAGCTGCGCAAGACGGGCCTCCGGGTCGAGGTCGACCGGCGCAACGAAACGATCAACTACAAAGTTCGCGAGCATTCGCTTCAGAAAGTGCCGGTGATCGCGGTCGTCGGCGCCCGCGAGGCCGAAGAGCGCAAGCTGGCCCTGCGCCGGCTTGGCTCGAACGGTCAGCAGATCATCACGCTGGACGAGGCGCTCGTCTCACTGGCGCAAGAGGCCCTGCCGCCGGATCTGAAGCGCGCCGCTGATACGCAGCGGTGACAAGGCGCGCCGGCGGCGACTAGAGTGAAGGGGCATGTCTTTCGCGCCCTACCTCGCTGCTGCTTTTGTGCTTTGGCCCGTGATGGCGGCGCTGGGCGGGCAGGGCTTTGCGCCCTTGCTCGGCCTTTTGGGGATTGCGGCGCTCGCGGTGTCGCGGCCGCGCCTGCCGCCGGCTCCCTTT
>JBGSOU010000399.1:0-2058 GCA_041739025.1 Hyphomonas sp. | reverse complement strand
GACCCGCGCCGCGAGCGCCTGTTCGAGGCTTTTTCGCAGACGGGCCTGCCGGGCCGACGCGTTGAAGGCTGGCGCTGGACGGATTTCAAAGCGGCCGTGACGTCGATGGACGCGCCGAAATCGGCGCCAGCACGCGATCCGCTGGCGCGTGAAGGTGTAGCCACGCTGCGCTTTGCGCCGTCGGGCTATGTTGCGCCGGCTGCGTTGCCCCCGGGCCTGCGTCTCCTCGAGAAGGATGACGTGCAGGCGATGAGCGGCGCGGAAGATGCGCCGCTGGGCGCGCTAGCGGCTGCTTTGTCTGGTGGCAAGTCGCCCGCCACATTGCTCGTGGATGTCAGTGCTGGCGCGCCGGTGCATCTGCATATGGTGTTTGAAGGGCCGGGCGCGATCAATGCCGCGCGGATCGTGTTCCTGCTTCGTCCGGGGGCGGAGCTTCATGTGTCTGAGAGCCATCTCGGCGGCGCGGCGCTGTCTGCAGCCCTTGTCGAGTTCACGTTGAACAAGGGCGCGCGGCTCAATCGCACGGTCTTCCAGATTGGCGGCCCGAGCGAGGCGCAGGCCGTGACGGCGATCATCGAACAGGATGCCGGCGCCGAGACCGTGCAGACGACGCTGGCCTTCGGCGCGAAGGTGGCGCGGCTTGAGACGCGGCTCGTGCACCGGGAGACCGGATCGAAGGCAACCCTCAACGCCGCCTATCTCGCCGGGGCGGGCCTTCAGGCCGACATCACCACGCATGTGCGCCACGGCGCGCAGGCCTGCATCACCCTGCAGGTCACCAAGGGCGCGGTGCTGGATGGCGGGCGCGGCGTGTTCCAGGGCAAGTTCCATGTGCCGCGCACCTCCGGTCAGCTGACCGATGCCTCGATGCAGCACAATGCGCTGTTGCTGGAAGAGGGCGCGGAAGTGTTTGCCAAGCCCGAACTCGAGATTCTCGCGGATGATGTTCAGTGTGCGCACGGGAACACATCCGGCGCGCTGGACGCGGCGCAGCTGTTTTATCTGCGCCAACGCGGCATACCGCTGGTTCAGGCCCGCGCGTTGCTGACTGAAGCCTTCATTGCCGAAGCGCTCGAGGGGGCGGGCGAACTGGAGGCGGTGCTGCGCGCCGAAGCGCAGTCCTGGCTGACCCATGCCGCGTAGCCTCGACCTTCCCGCGATCCGCGCCGAATTTCCGATCCTCTCACGGGAGATCAACGGCTATCCGCTGGTCTATCTCGACAATGCGGCCAGCGCGCAGAAGCCGGACGCCGTGCTCGACGCGATGGCGACGCAGGCGCGCACCGCTTATGCCAATGTCCACCGCGGCTTGCACACGCTGGCGAATGAAGCGACGGCCGCCTTCGAGGGCGCGCGCGAGACGGTCCGCGCCTTCCTGAATGCGCCGTCCACGGACAACATCGTCTTTACCAAGGGATCGACCGAAGGCATCAACCTCGTCGCGTCCGCCCTCGCGGCCCGCATCCAGCCGGGCGACGAGATCGTGCTGTCGATCATGGAGCACCATTCCAACATCGTGCCCTGGCATTTCCTGCGTGAGCGCCACGGCGCCGTGCTGCGCTGGGTGGGTCTCACGGAAGACGGCTCACTCGACATGGACGCCATGCGCGCCGCCATCGGGCCGAAAACCAAGATGGTCGCCCTAACGCACATGAGCAACGTGCTCGGCACGGTGACGGATGTCGCCGCCGTCACGCAGCTGGCCCATGCGGCCGGCGCCGAAATCCTGATTGATGGCAGCCAGGCCGCCGTTCACATGGCCGTCGACGTTCAGGCGCTCGGTTGCGACTGGTACGTGTTCACCGGCCACAAGCTCTATGGTCCCACCGGCATCGGCGCCCTGTTCGGTACGGCCGGGGCCCTCGAGCGCGCGCGGCCCTATCAGGGCGGCGGCGAGATGATCGAGATCGTGGAGACCGGCCGCGTCACCTACAACACTGCGCCGCACAAGTTCGAAGCCGGCACGCCGCCGATTCTCGAGGCGGTCGGCCTCGGCGCGGCGCTGCGCTGGATGGGCCAGTTCGACACGGCCGAAGTCGCCGCCCACGAGCATGCGCT
>JBGSOU010000391.1:0-5438 GCA_041739025.1 Hyphomonas sp. | reverse complement strand
GACCCGCGCGTCATGTCGCAGCAGCGCGCCCCGCCAGCGGCGCGGACGGAAGGCGCTGACCGGCGTCAGGGCCAGAAGGTTGGCGCCGATCGGCAGAATCGGGCCGTGCGCCGACAGGTTATAGGCCGTCGACCCGGCCGGTGTGGCCACCATGATTCCGTCGCAGACCAGTTCGTCCATCCGAACGCGCGTATCGACCGCAATTCTGAGCCGGGCCGATTGCGCCGTCTGGCGCAGTAGCGACACTTCGTTGATGGCCAGAGCCCGGTGTTCGTTGCCGTGGATATCCACGGCAAACATCCGCAATGGCGCCAGGCTGGCGCGTTCGGCGGCGTCGATGCGCTCGACGAGGCCATCGGCCTTGTACTCGTTCATCAGGAACCCGATCGTGCCGAGGTTCATGCCATAGACGGGCTTGCCGTCGGAGAACCTGCGCCGCAGCGTGTCCAGCTGGGCGCCATCACCGCCCAGCGCCACCACCACATCGGCTTCCTCTTCGGGAACATTGCCATAGCGGGCGGCCAGCAAGGGCAGGGCCTGCTGTGCTTCAGGGCGTTTGGAGGCGAAGAATGCGAGTTTGAGGTCAGCCATCACGCGGCATGTGCAAACGCTTTGAGCATGGCGTCAAGGCGAGGCAACCGCACAGGCGAACCCAAACCTGACACCCGCGTCATCCTCGTCTGGCAACTCCTGCAAACATCGGTTAAACTGCCTCCATAAAAGCAGGGAGAAACACCAGATGGCCGACGGCAACCCACAGATCGATATCCGCAGTTCAGTCAGCACCGAAGAATGGCAGGCGCGGGTCGATCTCGCAGCCCTGTACCGCCTGACAGCGCTGTACGGCTGGGATGACATGATCTTTACCCATATTTCCCACCGGGTGCCCGGGCCGGAACACCACTTCCTGATCAATCCCTACGGCTACTTCTTCGAGGAGATCACCGCCTCCTCGCTGGTCAAGGTCGATCTGGACGGCAACATCGTTCAGGAAACCGACGCGATGATCAATCCGGCCGGATTCACCATTCACTCGGCCATTCACGCAGCCCGAGACGATGCGATGGTCGTCATGCACGTGCACACCGACCAGGGCGTCGCGGTGTCGGCTCAGAAGGAAGGCCTGCTGCCGATCAGCCAGACCGCCATGATCGTGCGAGAGGATATCGCCTATCACGACTATGAAGGCGTGGCGCTGGATCTCGACGAGCGCGAGCGCCTCGTTGCCGATCTTGGCCCCCAGAAACACTCGATGTTGCTGCGCAACCACGGCACGCTGACTTGCGGCCAGACGGCTGCAATGACCTTCACCCGCATGTTCTTCCTGGAGCGGGCCTGCAAGATGCAGGTCATGGCCCTCACGGCAGGTCGCGACGGCGTGCTCGAATGCGGCGACGACCTGCAGGGCAAGGTGGCCGGGCAGGGCGGCCTGACCGGGCACAGCAGCGGCATGTCGACGCTGACCGACAAGCTCGTCTGGCCTGCGCTTCTGCGCAAGCTCGACCGCCAGCTGCCCGGATATGCCGCATAGGTAATTAACCGGATCCAGCTAAATATCTTCCGGGCTAAAGGAGAACTAGCCCGGAGTTCCCTTCTGGGGGCCCCCTCACCAGTGAAAGTCAGCGTGCGGCAAATGAAGCATCTCAAATCGTTCGAAGACGCCCTCAACAATATCCGCGGCGAGGGCCGTTACAGGGTCTTCATTGACCTCCAGCGCCATCGCGGCCGCTTCCCCAAGGCTACGGCCCGCATGGAAGATGGTGAGCGCGAAGTGACGATCTGGTGCTCCAACGACTATCTCGCGATGGGCCAGGATGACGAAGTCATCGCCTCGATGCACGACGCCATCGACAGTTTTGGCGCCGGATCCGGCGGGACGCGCAACATTTCCGGCACCACACGCTACCATGTCGAGCTTGAGCGCGAACTGGCTGACCTGCACGGCAAGGAAGCTTCGCTCCTCTTCACCTCGGGCTATGTGTCGAACGACGCGACGCTGTCGACGCTCGGCAAGATCCTGCCGAACCTGGTCATCTATTCCGATGCGCTGAACCATGCCTCGATGATCGAAGGCATCCGCCGCTCCGGCGCGGAATACCGTGTTTTCCGTCACAACGACGTCGATCACCTGCGCGCGCTGCTCGAACTCGACAATCCGGACCGGCCGAAGGTGATCGCGTTCGAAAGCGTCTATTCAATGGACGGCGACTTTGGCCGGATGGAAGAAATCTGTGATCTCGCGGATGAGTTCAACGCCCTGACTTACCTGGACGAAGTCCACGCAGTCGGCCTTTACGGCGAACAGGGCGCCGGCGTGGCTGAAATGCTGGGTCTGGGTGACCGGATCGACATCATCGAAGGCACGCTCGCCAAGGGCTACGGCGTGATGGGCGGGTACATCGCCAGCCATGCTAGTGTCGTGGACGCGATCCGGTCGATGGCTTCGGGCTTCATCTTCAGCACCTCGACCTGCCCGGTCATGGCGGCGGGGGCCCTCGCCAGCATCCGCAAGCTGCGCTCGGACGAAGGCCGCCGCCTGCGGGCCCTTCATCAGGCAAATGCGGCCAAGCTGAAAGCGCGGTTCCGCGATGCCGGCCTGCCGGTGATGGAGTCGCCGTCACACATCGTGCCGCTGCTGGTCGGCGATCCGGAGCGTTGCAAGGCCCTGTCCGACACGCTGCTGTTCGACTTCGGCATCTACGTCCAGCCGATCAACTACCCGACCGTTCCTCGCGGCACGGAGCGGCTGCGCTTCACGCCGAGCCCGGTGCATGACGAGATCATGATGGACGAGCTGGTGGCGGCAATCCTGGCCGTCTGGAAGCAGCTGGGGCTCGATCAGGCCGCCTGAGGCCCGGGGGGGCTCTAGCGCTTCTTGCCGAGACCGATCTGCTTGGCATGGCGCGACCGCAGCTTGGCATAGTTCGGTGCGACCATCGGATAGTCGGCCGGCAGGTTCCATTTCGCGCGGTATTCCTCCGGCGTCATGTCATAGCGCGTGCGCAGGTAGCGCTTCAGCATCTTCAGCTTCCGCCCGTCCTCGAGGCAGATGATGAATTCCGGTGTCACTGATTTGGCGACCGAGATCGCAGGCTCCAGTTTCTCCACCGGCGCAGCCGTGTGCTGCGTCAGCCCCGTGATGGTTGCGTGCACGGTCTTGATCAGGTCGGGCAAGGCGCCAGCCTGCAGGGAATTGTTGGCCACGTAAGACGACACGATTTCAACGGTCATCTCGAGTAACTCGGATTCTTCCAGTTCTTTCATGTCCCACCCCTACTGAACTCTGTATTCACCGAACCAGAAATCAGAATAGTTGCCCGTTTAATTGTAATCGCACCCTCGCGTAAAGTATCTATCATTTTGTGCCCTGAAATTATTTGAGGAATGCCATCTATAAATGCAGGTTGCTCATAACTGCAGCGCCTGTTGCTCCCGGGAGCGCAGGCGCGTAAACAGCCGGGGATTCGAAAACCGGAGGATCTCATGGCTGACTCGGCGCATATTCCACAAAGTCTTTCCGGCGGTTTCTTCACGGCGTCGCTGGCCGAGCGTGACCCTGAAGTCGCAGCTGCCGTGGCCAGCGAAGCCACGCGCCAGCAGCATCAGATCGAACTGATCGCGTCGGAAAACATCGTCTCGCGCGCCGTGCTCGAAGCGCAGGGCACGATCCTCACGAACAAGTATGCCGAAGGTTATCCCGGCAAGCGTTACTATGGCGGCTGCGAATTCGTCGACATCGCCGAAGAACTCGCGATCGAACGGGCAAAGAAACTCTTCAATTGCGGCTTTGCCAACGTGCAGCCGAATTCCGGCAGCCAGGCCAACCAGGGCGTCTTTCAGGCCGTGCTGAAACCCGGCGACACGATCCTCGGCATGAGCCTCGCGGCCGGCGGCCACCTGACGCACGGCGCCAAGCCGAACCAGTCCGGCAAATGGTTCAACGCGGTCCAGTACGGGGTGCGCCCGGATGACCACCTGATCGACTTCGAGGAAGTCGCGCGCCTCGCCCGCGCGCACCGTCCGCAACTGATCATCGCCGGTGGCTCCGCCTATCCGCGTCAGATCGACTTCCGCCGCTTCCGCGAGATTGCCGACGAGGTGGGCGCGCTGTTCCTGGTGGACATGGCCCACTTTGCCGGTCTCGTGGCGGGCGGTGTGCACCCGAACCCGCTCGACCATTGCCATATCGCCACCACCACTACGCACAAGACCCTGCGCGGGCCTCGCGGCGGCATGATCCTGACCAATGACGAGGCGCTCGCCAAGAAGATCAACTCGGCCATCTTCCCCGGCATCCAGGGCGGCCCGCTGATGCATGTGATTGCCGCCAAGGCGGTCGCCTTCGGCGAAGCCCTGACGCCTGACTTCCGCGCCTATGCCGCGCAGGTTGTCGCAAATGCCCGCGCAATGGCGGCCGCTTGTCGCGCCGCTGGCCTTGATGTCGTCTCCGGCGGCACCGACACCCACGTCGCGCTGATCGACCTTCGCCCGAAAGGCGTCACGGGCAAGGATGCCGAGGCTGCGCTCGAGCGGGCCTTCATCACCTGCAACAAGAACGGCATCCCGTTCGATCCCGCGCCGCCCACCGTCACCTCCGGTATCCGCGTAGGATCGCCGGCCGGCACCACGCGCGGCTTCGGCGAGGCAGAGTTCACGCAGATCGGCAAGTGGATCGGCGAAATCGTGGACTCCCTCTCCTCGCAGGACAATGGCGGCGTCGAGGAACGCGTACGTAGCGAAGTGAAGGCGCTCACCGCGCGCTTCCCCATCTATGACGGTCTGGGAGCCTGATACACTTTGCGTTGTCCGTTCTGTGGGTCTGACAATACTTCAGTAAAGGACAGCCGCTCGGCGGAAGATGATACAGCTGTGCGCCGCCGCCGTGTCTGCGAAAACTGCGGCGCGCGGTTTACCACCTTCGAACGCGTCCAGCTGCGCGAGATCACCGTCATCAAACGCGACGGCAAGCGGGCGCCCTTCGACCGTGAACGCCTCGCCCGCTCGATTACCATCGCGCTGCGCAAGCGGCCGGTGGACCGCGAGCAGATCGACCAGATGGTCTCCGGCATCGTGCGCAAGCTGGAAAGCACCGGCGAGTCCGAGATCAGTTCCAACGATGTCGGCGAGCTGGCAATGGAAGCCCTGCGCATGGTTGACCCGGTCGGCTATGTCCGGTTCGCCAGTGTCTACCGGGACTTCAAGGATCCCAGCGACTTCGCCCAGTTCATCGACAAGGCCGCGCTCGAAGACGACGAAGACGCAGCCGGCGCATGAGCGGCGTCCGTATCACCCTCAAGCTTGCGACCTCGCTGGATGGCCGCATCGCCCTCGCCGATGGCACCAGCCAATGGATCACCTCCAGCGCCTCGCGGGCCCGGGCCCACGACTTGCGCGCGGCGCATGATGCCATCCTGGTGGGCGTCGGCACCGTGCTCGCG
>JBGSOU010000374.1:0-3106 GCA_041739025.1 Hyphomonas sp. | reverse complement strand
AGAGGTATCCATGTCTGACGTTCTTGAGCGCGTGAAAAAAATTGTCGTCGAAAACCTCGACGTCGAAGCTGACAAAGTGGTTGAGAGCGCAAGCTTCATCGACGACCTCGGTGCCGACTCGTTGGACCTCGTTGAGCTGGTGATGGCTTTTGAGGAAGAGTTCAACATCGAGATCCCGGATGATGTGCAGGAGTCGATCCGCTCCGTCGGCGACGCCGTTTCGCACATCAAGGCGCATATCTAAGGCGCCTTGGCTGCAATGTCCGAACGTCGCGTTGTCATCACCGGTATCGGTATCGTGTCCCCGCTTGCAAACGGGCGCGAGGCCACGTGGGAGCGCCTGATTGCCGGCAAGTCCGGTGCAGGCCCCATCGACAAGTTCGATGCGTCGGACCTTCCCTGCAAAATTGCTTTCCAGGTGCCGTACGTTTCCGGCCGGGGCGGCGGCGCGGGAGACCCCCACGCCTTCGACCCCGACAAGGTGATGTCGTCCAAGGAGCAACGCCGGACCGACGAATTCGTCGTCTACGCCGTTGCGGCAGCCGATGAAGCCATCGCGGACGCTGCATTGCCGCTGGAAACCGAAGAACAGAAAGAGCGCGCAGGCGTTCTGATTGGCTCGGGTATCGGCGGTCTGGAAACGATTTACGAGACCGCGATCATCCTGCACGAGCAGGGGCCGCGAAAGGTCAGCCCCTTCTTCATTCCAGCGTCGCTGATCAACCTCGCCTCCGGCCAGGTCTCGATCCGCCACGGACTGAAGGGACCGAACCATTCGGTCGTGACCGCGTGCGCCACCGGCGCACACGCGATCGGGGATTCTGCCCGCCTCATCAAGTATGGCGATGCCGATGTAATGGTGGCTGGCGGCGCCGAAGCCGTGATCGGAAGGCTCGGCATTGCCGGCTTCTGCGCGGCCAAGGCGATGTCGACCAATTTCAACGACACTCCGGAAAAGGCCTCTCGTCCTTATGACAAGGACCGCGACGGCTTCGTGATGGGTGAGGGCGCTGCGGTGCTGGTGCTCGAAGAGTATGAGCATGCCAAGGCGCGCGGCGCGAAAATCTACGCCGAAGTGGCTGGCTATGGCCTGACCGGCGACGCCTATCACATCACGGCGCCGGCTGAAGGCGCCGAGGGCGGCTACCGCGCCATGAAGATGGCCCTGAAAAATTCCGGCATCGACCCGACCGAGATCGACTATGTCAACGCGCACGGCACCTCGACGCCGAAGGGCGACGAAGGCGAAGCCGGCGCCGTTGAACGCGCCTTTGGCGATCACGCCAGAAACCTGTCGATGTCTTCGACCAAATCGGCTGTCGGCCACCTTCTGGGGGCGGCAGGCGCAATCGAGGCCGCGTTCTGCGCGCTGGCGATTCGCGATCAGGTGATGCCGCCCACTCTGAACCTCGACAATCCGAGCTTCGAGACGGTGATCGACCTTATTCCGCACAAGGCCAAGAAAGGCCGTGTACGCGCAGCCATGTCGAACAGCTTCGGTTTTGGCGGCACCAACGCGTCGCTGATCCTCAAGGAAGTGACCTGAGTTTAATGTGGCCTTGCTGCGTGCGGCGGGGCATCACTGCGGACCATTGATTTTCGGGCCGGGGCAGGCACGGTACAACAACCGCGACATGTCACGTTGATGAGGCCCCGATGCGATTCCTGAAAGCGCTGGTATTCTGGCTTTTCTTCCTCGCCTTCCTGGCTGGCGCGGGCGCCGCTGCCGGTTGGGTCTGGTTCAACAACGAACTCTCCCGGCCCGGTCCATTGACCCATGAGACCGTCTTCAAGGTGGACCCCGGCGAACCCCTGTCGGCCGTCGCCTTGCGGCTCGAGACGGACGGAATCATCCACGATGCCCGCCTCCTGCGTGTGAAAGCGCGGATGGATGGCACTGAATTGGCGGTCAAGTCCGGCGAGTACATCATCGAACCCGAAGCGAGTTTGCGTCAGGTGCTCAGCATACTGATCGAAGGACGATCCGTGCTGCACAGGATCACCCTCCCAGAAGGGCGCACCACGGCGCAACTGCTTCGGGTGATCGAGACCGATGAGATCCTGACCGGTGACATGCCGGATCTGTTGCCTGAGGAAGGCACCATGTTGCCGGATACCTACATGTTTCACCGGGGCATGACCCGCGCCGAGTTGATCGCGAAAACGCAGAAGGCGCAGTCGGACCTTCTAGAAGAGCTGTGGCCCACGCGGCAGGAAGGCTTGCCGCTTGGCTCACCGCAGGACGCCGTGATCCTCGCTTCCGTGGTGGAAAAGGAAACCGGCCGCGCCGATGAGCGCCCGGAAATCGCTGCCCTGTTCACCACACGTCTCAAGCGCGGCATGCGCCTGCAGAGCGACCCGACGATCATTTATGGAATCTCGAAGGGCGAGCCTCTCTACAACAAGGCCGGTCAGCGCCGGACGCTCTACCGTTCGGAGATCGATCGCCACACGGAATGGAACACCTATCAGGTAGACGGCCTGCCGAAGACGCCGATCTGCAATCCGGGCGCAGACGCGATCCGCGCCGTTCTGGATCCTCCGGAGACAGAGTATGTGTTCTTTGTGGCGGATGGCAAAGGCGGCCACCTGTTTGCCAAGACGAATGCCGAGCATGAGCGAAACGTGGCGGCCTACCGGGCTTATGAGCGCGGCGAGATCCAGCGGGAGCGGGCGAACTGATGGGGATTTTATCGGGGATGACCGGCTTCGCGCGGGTCACCGGGGAGGAAAGCTGGGGCGCCTGGGCGTGGGAAGCCAAGAGTGTCAACGGCCGTTCGCTGGACGTGCGCGTGAACTATCCGCCGGGCTTCGACGCGCTGGAGCGCGAGGTGAAGGCGATGGCGACTGAGCGTTTCAATCGCGGCTCGCTGCAGGTCAGCCTGCGGATCGACATGGCGAGCGGCGCGGGCGGCGTGGTGATCGACCATGCGCTACTCGGCACGCTGGCTGACGCCGCCCGCAAGGCGCTGGGTACGGATCTCACACCCGAAGCCATCGCAACGCTGATGACGCTGAAGGGCGTCGTCGAGACCGGTAGCTCATCGCTGCGCGACCTCGCTGCCGACGCGGCGGCTATGGCCGTGCTCAGCGCCGGCGCCCGCCA
>JBGSOU010000367.1:0-1628 GCA_041739025.1 Hyphomonas sp. | reverse complement strand
TCTGAACGTCAGGCCGAGCTCGGGCGTTTGGTGGAAGAATTCGCGCGGCGCAGTGGCGAAGACGAGGGCGAGGGGGCTGGCGGAGCGGGCGCCGAGATTGATCCGGATGCGCTGTCGGCGATCCGTGACGCCCAGCGCCGGGCCGAACGGGCACTGGAGAGCGGCAATGAAGGCCGGGCGATCGCCGAACAGGAACGCGCGACGCAGATGATGTCGGAACTGTCGCGCGGCTTGGCCTCGGCGCTGGACAGTCTGCAGGCCGAGCGCCTCGGAGATCAGGGCGGCGGCGAGGACCCGATGGGCCGCGCGCTGATGGGCGCCGGCAATGATGGCGAGGCGGTCGAAATTCCCGAACAGGCCGAACGCCAACGCGCCAAGGACATCCTCGATGAACTGCGCCGCCGCTACAATGAAGCGGAAGACGAGGAAGAACGCGAATACCTCCGGCGATTGCTCGACCGGTTCTGAGGCGCTTGCCTGCGCCGGATTTCCCTGCCTTGATGAAAGAAAACGGGAGGAGCTGGCGATGGCACAGCGCTGGAATTACTCAAAGGGACTGAAAGATATCGGCAACGGGCTCTATGCCTGGCTTCAGCCGGATGGCGGATGGGGCTGGTCGAATGCCGGGCTGATCCGCGATGGCGAGGCGTCGCTTCTGGTGGATACCCTGTTTGACATGCGTCTGACGCAAGACATGCTGTCGGTGATGGAAGATGCATCCGGCATTCCGGCCGGAAAGATATCCGTCATCGTCAATACACACGCTAATGGCGACCATTGCCACGGCAACGGATGCTGTCCGCAGGCGGAGATCATCGCGAGCGAGGCGAGCGCAAGGGAGATGGCCGAAGTGCCCCCTGCGACGCTGGCGATGTTCAAAGCGGCCGGGGCGAAGCTGGGGCCGGCGGGGGCATATTTCGCCGACATCTTCGCGCCGTTTGACTTCGAGAATGTCGATGAGCGCGCGCCGACACGCACCTTTTCGGGCCAGCTGGACCTGAAGGTGGGCGACAAGGCGGTGCAGCTGATCGAGGTGGGGCCGGCGCATACAGGCGGCGATGTTCTGGTCCATGTGCCGGGCGACCGCGCCGTGTTTACCGGCGACATCCTGTTCATCAACGGCACACCGCTGATGTGGGCGGGGCCGGTGAAGAACTGGATCGCGGCCTGCGAGAAAATCATGGCGATGGATGTGGACGTGATCGTTCCGGGGCATGGTCCGATCACGGACAAGGCGGGCGTGCAGCGGGTGGCGGACTATCTGGCCTATGTCGACCAGGAGGCCCGCAAGCGGTTCGAGGCCGGCCTGCCGGTGCGCGAGGCCGCTCTGGACATCGCGCTGGGCGACTATGCGGCCTGGGGCGACGCCGAGCGGATCGCGGTCAATGTCGACAGCCTGTACCGGGAGTATCGCGGCGACGGCGTGGTGACGCCGGTCATCGAGCTGTTCGGCCTGATGGCGGAATTGCGGGACGCGCGGCGCTAGAGCCTCGGGCCCTAGCGGTTCGCGCCGGGGACCCATTTGATGTCGTCGGCGCCGTCCTTGTTCGCGGCGCGGCCGGCGACGAACAGCCAGTCGGACAGCCGGTTGATGTAGGCGAGGGCGGGCGCGCCGACAGGTTCGTCCG
>JBGSOU010000344.1:0-2400 GCA_041739025.1 Hyphomonas sp. | reverse complement strand
GCGCCGCGCCGCGCACCGCCTTGCCCTCCAGCGTTCGGGTATCGACCACGGGTTCGAAGGTCAGGCCGCGCAGCCGGCCGACCAGATGGCCTTCCACGGTCACGTCGCCGTCGGGCGTCAGTTCGGTCACAAGCGCATCTTCCTTCCTCAGGCTCGCGAGCAGCGCGGTGGTGCGCCGGTCAACAAAGCGTGCCGTCAGCGCTTCGTGTAGCGCGTCTGACAGGGAGTCTTCAATCTCCCGGGTTTTCTCTTGCCAATATGGCGGGTTCTGAAGCCAGTCCTGCCGGTTGGCGGCGTAAGTCCATGTGCGGATGGCGGCGAGTCGTTGTTGCAGCTGGTTGATGTCCCCGCGCACTGAAGCGAGGTCGTCCATCCGCCGGCTGAGGCCCTCGTCGGACAGGCGGGCGTCGGGATCGGCAAGGGTCTCGGCCAGCCCCAGCACCAGCCGGCCATGACCTTCCGGGCCCGCCTTGCGGAAGTCCGGCAGGCGGGCGAGGTCCCACAAGCGGCGGACCTTCCGGTCGCCGGTGACATTCGGTCCGATGGCGCCGTCTTCGCTCATCCGGCGCAGCACCCATTCGTCGAGTGCGCGCGGATTGTGGATGAGCACGGGATTGCCGGAGGGGCGCTCCAGGGAACGGATCAGGGATTTGAGGCTCGAATAATCGAGTGCCGAATTGCGCCACTGGACCGCATCGACCGGATCGAACCGGTGCGCCTCGATGGCCTTCCATTCCTCGTCGGCAAAAGGCGGGCAGCTGCCGGTCTCGCCAAATTCGCCATCGGTGCGGAAGCGTCCGGCGCGCCCGGCAATCTGCGCGCTTTCGGACAGCGAGAGTGCGCGGTGGCGGCGGCCGTCGAACTTGGAGCGAGACGCGAACACCACGCGCTCGACATCCAGGTTCAGACCCATGCCGATGGCATCGGTGGCGACGATGTATTCGACTTCGCCGGATTGGTAGAGCGCGACCTGGGCATTGCGGGTGCGCGGGCTGAGTGCGCCCATCACGACGGCCGCGCCGCCCTTCTGGCGCCGGAGCAGTTCGGCAATGGCGTAGACTTCTTCGGCGCTGAACGCGACGATGGCCGTGCGCTTCGGCAGCTTGGTGATCTTGGTATGGCCGGTGTAGCGCAGCTCAGAGAAGCGCGGGCGCGGCTCTGTCTCCACGCCGAGCTTCAGCGCCTTCAGCAAGCCGCGCATCGTGTCGGCGCCCAGAAGCAGCGTTTCGTGGTTGCCGCGCATGTGAAGGATGCGGTCCGTGAAGACGTGCCCGCGGTCGTCATCTTCGGCCAGCTGGATTTCGTCGATAGCGACGAAGTCCGTGCGCACGTCCACCGGCATCGATTCCACGGTGCAGACGAAGTAGCGCGCGGTTGGGGGAAGGATGCGCTCCTCGCCGGTCAGCAGCGCGGCGGCGGCATAACCCTTGGCAGCAACAACGCGGTCATACACTTCGCGCGCGAGCAGCCTCAGCGGCAGGCCGATCATGCCGGTGCCGTGGGCGAGCATCCGCTCGATGGCGTAGTGCGTCTTGCCGGTATTGGTTGGGCCTAGAATGGCCTTCAGAACTGTCATTGCGGGTGAGGGGTGGGGATGGCGGGCGGCGAAGTCAAGCGCGCCCGGCGGTGAGGCGCCGGATCAGGCCGCTTGTGTTCGGCTGGAAGCCGGGTGGCAGTACCGTGTGCCCGTCATACAGCGCGCCGTCGAGGCGGGTAGGCCCCTCATCATTCCACAGGCAGATGGCGCCCGAAAGGTTGGCGCCCGAGAGGTCGGCCTGCCGCAGCGACGCGCCGGAAAAATCCGCGCCGATGAGGCACGCGCCCGACAGGTCCGCCGCTTTCAGGCAGGCATGGCGCAGCGACGCGCGGCGCAGGTTGGCCCGCCGCAAGGTGGCCGACATCATCCGCGCATAGTCGAACCGTGCGCTTTCGAGATTGGCCCAGTCGAGACAGGCCGAGCGCAGTTCGCAATCCCGGAACACGGCGCCCGAGAGGTCGAGCCCGCTCAGATCGGCGCGCAGGAAATCCTGCCGTTCGATCGACGCGCCGCGCAGGTCGGCGAGGGCGAGCTGCGTCACCCGTTCAGAATCCATGTACCGGATCGCAACCACGCCCAGGCTCCCATTCCCACCTGTCTTCTGGCGCGATTGGCGCGCCAGCGCAATCGTCCCGTCGCCGCGTTTCCGTTTGACCCTCCAGTCCCGGCTGGATACCGCTTGTCCGGATTTCCGAAAGCGGCCTGCCCATGTCTGTCTATCGTTCCCTCCTGTTCGTGCCCGGCGCCCGCGCCGACCGGTTTGGCAAAGCCGTGGCCGCGCGCGCCGACGCCGTGATCATCGATCTGGAAGATGCGGTATTGCCGGGTGACAAGGCGCAAGCGCGCAGCGACACGCTGGCCTG
>JBGSOU010000326.1:0-1933 GCA_041739025.1 Hyphomonas sp. | reverse complement strand
GCGCCGGCGCGGAGCTGGCCGACCTGGAGTTCGTGCAGTTCCACCCGACCACGCTGTACGTCGCCGGCGCCAGCCGATCGCTCATCTCCGAGGCCGTGCGCGGCGAGGGCGCTTACCTCATCGACCGCAACGGCCACCGGTTCATGCAGGATTACGACGAACGCGGCGAGCTGGCGCCCCGTGACATCGTCGCACGATCGATCCTCAAGCAGATGGCCGCGACGAACCACACCAACGTCTACCTCGACGTCCGCCACCTCGGCAACGACCGCTTCGCCAAGCGATTCCCCGGCATCTACGACCTGCTCAAACGCTTCGACATCGACCCGGCCACGCAGTTGATCCCGATCCACCCGTCCGCACACTACATGGTCGGCGGCGTCAAGACCGATGACCACGGCCGGACCAACATCCACGGCCTGTACGCCGCCGGCGAGATCGCAAGCACCGGCCTGCACGGCGCGAACCGCCTCGCCAGCAACAGCCTGCTGGAGGGCCTGGTCTTCGGCGAGATCGCCGGCCGAACCTGTGCCGAACTCATCAACGCCGAGAACACACATTCGCCCGTGAAAGTCATCTCCGACATCCGCCCAAGCGACCGCTCCGAGCTGGACCTCGCCGACGTCCGCTCCAGCCTGCGCAGCGTGATGTGGCGGCACGTCGGCATCGAGCGACAGGGCGAGCGCCTCGACGAGGTCGCCGAGATGTTCGACTTCTGGGCACGCTACACGCTCGACAAGATCTTCGACGACCGCAACGGCTGGGAGGTGCAGAACCTGCTGACGGTCGGCTCGATGATCACCCGCGCCGCCCGCCGCCGCACCGAGAGCCGCGGCTGCCACTACCGGCTTGATTACCCGGAATCGGACGAAGCGCAGCGCACGCACGTCACCTGGAAGCGCGGCGAGGCGCAGCCGGTGACGACGGCGGTGGTGGATGGCCGACATGAACCGGCTCCGCCTGTAACCAGGCATTAGAAATCCATGAAAACACCCCCGTCGGCCATTGTGAGTTTTATTGTGGCTGCGCTCCTGGGAGCGGCGGGGCAGTTTCTTTACAAAGCGGGCGCAGATCGCGCGGCGGGTGGGCTGCTCGGTTATATCGCGAATGTTCGCATCCTTGCCGGCGTGGCGTGTTATGTCGGCGTGATGGTGTTGTTTGTCGCGGCGTTCAAGCTCGGCGGACAGCCGGCGTTGTTGTACCCGATCTACGCCAGCACGTTTATCTGGGCGGCGCTGCTTGGGCTTTGGCTATACGGCACACCGATCCGGCCGGCCAACGTGGCGGGGATGGTGATGCTGATCGGCGGGATGTACCTGATGGGGCGCTAAGATGACGCAAGCCGCACCGAAATACGAGGTCGCCGAACGCCGGCCGATGAAGCCGCGCGAATGGGCGGTGATGGTCAAGATGGCCGGCGTGTTGGCCCGTGCGGGAGTCAGTGCCAACGGCATCTCGGTCGCAAGTGTTGCCGCGTGTGTCGTGGCCGGGGCGGCGTTTGCGCTGACATCGCAGGTCACGGGCACGGGACAGCGGGCGTTGTGGCTGCTGGGCGCGGCGTGTGTGCAGTTGCGTGCGATCTGCAACCTGCTGGACGGGATGGTCGCGGTGGAATCCGGGCAGGCGTCGCCGGTCGGCGAATTATTCAACGAAGTACCCGATCGTTTGTCGGATGCGGCGATGCTGATCGGGCTGGGGTATGCGGTGGGAAGCACACCGGTACTGGGATACGCCGCGGCGCTGGTGGCGGTGTTCGTCGCCTACGTCCGTGCGCAGGCGCGTGTCGCGGGTGCGCCGCAGAACTATTGCGGCCCGATGGGCAAGCCGCACCGGATGTTTCTAGTGACGTTCGTGGGCGTGTTTTTTGCGGTGACGCCGGGGGCGTGGCAGGCGCCGTGGTGGGGGCCGGGAATGACGTGGGGCGTGACGCAGG
>JBGSOU010000361.1:0-7251 GCA_041739025.1 Hyphomonas sp. | reverse complement strand
GAAGAAATCGCACTGGACGAAGCCGGCGGACGCGCCCGGGGGGCCACCGCCTATGTAACGCTGGAGCCGTGCCGGGAACGCTCCAGCGGCGCGCCCTCCTGTTCCTCTAAACTCGTCAGCGCCGGAATCGCCCGTGTCGTGGTCGCCATCGAAGACCCTCACCCGACCGCGAAGGACGGCATCCGCGTGCTGCGCGAGGCCGGTGTGCGTGTCGACATCGGACCGGGCCGCGACCGTGCGGCACGCCGCTATGCCTGGTTCTTTGCCCAAGCGGCAAAGTGATCAGCCCTCGAACGGTCCGGCCGTCGCGCGGATCTTCTCGTACAGCGCCAGCGAACCGCGCTGGAACACGGTCTTGGTGAACTGCGCTTCATAGCTGGCGCGGCCCCCTTCGACGAGTTTCGCCGCCAGTGCCTTGTCGTGGATCACCCGGCCGAGCGCCGAGGCAAGCGCATTGACGTCATTTTTCGGCACCAGCAATCCGTTGACGCCGTCCTTCACGTAGGCCGCCGGTCCGACCGCATCGGCAGCGACCAGCGGGCGGCTCGCCGCCCAGGCATCCACCGTCACCGTGCCGAAAGGCTCGTACCTCGACGGGAACGCCACCACATCGCACGCCGCAAGCAGCGCGCCGCGATCATTGCGCCAGCCGAGAAAGCGCACACGTGCATCGAGGCCGAGCCGCGTGCACTGCGCCTTGAGGTCTGCTTCCAGCGGCCCCTCCCCGGCGATCCACACATGCAGATCCGGCAACTGCGCGGCGGCGTCGAGCAGCGTGTCGAGACCTTTCTTTTCGTGCAGCCGGGCCAGCGCCAGCGCCACCGGCGCGCCCTCCGGCGTCGACAGGCTTTCGCGCGAAGCGGGCGCGGCGCCTTGAAAATCCGCATAGGTATGGATGATGACCGAGCGGTCCTCGCCGACGCCCTGTTCGCGGATATGGCGCAGCAGGTCGATGGTCAGACCGACATGCCACTCGCAGTTCCGGAAACGTGCGAGTTTGTAATAACCGCCATACCAGGCGATCGACCGGGACCGGTAAGCGGCCGGAGCGAACTGCCCGGCGCGGCCCATCCAGTATTCAATCACGTCCGGCTTGAAGGCGGCAATGGCGCGGTTGATGATCCGGCGGCTGGGAAACGGCCAGCTTGTATTGAAGCTGGCGGTCGTCACGCCAATGCCCGCGGCTTCAAACTTGCCGATCCGGAACGTGTTGCCGGGGCGCGTGACGACGTGCTGGACGACCCCCGCCTCGGCGAGAGCGAGGACGGATTCCAGCATGATGTTCTCGGCGCCGCCTTCGTCGGCCCCCGCCATTACATGCAATACGCGCATCAGGTTCTCCTGCCCCGATCCGGCCTGGCGGGGATTTGCTGTTCGTCCAGCGATTAGCGGGGAAAGCGGTTGCGGGCAAACGGCGCTTGGCAGCCCGGCATGAACTGCCTAGACAGACCCCCTAGAAACCCCGGGTGACCTGATGGCCGCGTATCGCCTCTTCGGCGCAGAGACGTCTCCGTATTCGCTGAAGGTGCGGTCCGCCCTTCGCTACAAGGGCGTGGCCTTTGATTGGGTGTCGCGCTCGGTCAGCAATGAAGCGGAGTTCCGCAAGAGTGCGGCCACGCCCACGGTGCCCTTGCTCCTGTCGACGGACCATGCTCCGGCGCAGGATTCGACCCTGATCCTTGCCGCGCTCAATGCCGCGCACCCCGAACCGCAAGCGGTTCCGGAAGAGCCGGCCTGCGCCGCACTCGCCCTGATCCTCGAGGACTACGGCGACGAGTGGCTGAACAAGTGCATGTTCCAGCAACGCTGGGGTCAGCAGCCGGACCGCGATGCAGCGGCGCTGCGCGTGCTGATCCAGCTCAATGATGGCAAACGCCCGCGCACCTTCAAGGCGCCGGCCAAGCAGATTGCCACCCGGATGCTCGCGCGGCTGCCGCTGGTCGGGGCCGAGCCGGACAATGCCCAGACGCTTGAAACCTCGTACCGCCGCTTTGCGCTGCGCCTGAACACGCACCTGCAGAACCAGCTCTTCCTGTTCGGCGGCCGCCCGAGCGCGGCCGACTTCGCCATCGCCGCACAGTTCCAGCAGATGCTGACCGATCCGACGCCGGCGACCTGGCTGAAGGACCGGGCGCCCTTCGTTGTGGCGTGGTGCGAACACATGGACGATCCGAAACCGTCCGGCGGTTACCGGCCGCTGGATGAGCTGTCGGCCACGCTGCTTCCAATCTTCGAAGGCGAAGTCGCGCGCACCTACCTGCCCTGGGCCTTTGCCAATGCGGCCAGCGCCTCACGCGAGAAGAAGCGCTTTTCCGTTACGCTCGATGACGGCCTGTTCGAACAGGCGACTCAGTCCTATGCTGCCCGCGCCTTTGCTGCGGTCCGCGCCGAAGTCGCCGCGCGCATGGGTGACCCTGCCCTGCCCGCTTTCCTCGACGCGGCGGGCGCGCGGGCTTACTTCGCCTGAGACGAAAAACCCCCGCAGGAGGGGCTGCGGGGGTTCGTCCGGGTTCGGAAGGTTTACGCTCAGGCGGCGTCAGAGGCCTTTTTCTTGCCGATCAGGCGCGGCTCATTCGAAACGGCCGGGGCGCCGATTTCGATCTTGCGCGCTTTCTTCTCCTCGGGAACCTCGCGGATCAGCTCGATCCGGAGCACGCCGTGCTCAAGGTTCGCGCCCGTCACGAGAACGTGATCGGCGAGCTGAAAGCGGCGGATGAAGCTGCGCTGGGCAATGCCGCGATGCAGGAAGTTGCGGCCGGGCGCATCTTCGGTTTCGGCCTTCTTGCCGGCGACCGTCAGCAGGCCTTCCTTGGTTTCGATGTCGAGCTCAGCTTCGGTGAAGCCGGCGACGGCGATGTCGATCGCGAAGGCGTTTTCGTCAACGCGCTCAATGTTGTAGGGCGGGTAGCCCTGCGTGCCATCGAGGCGGGAGGCCTGGTCGATCATGCCGGCGAGGCGGTCGAAGCCGACCATGGTGCGGTAAAGGGGGGTAAGGTCGATAGTGCTCATTTTGATATCCAGTCCTTTCGCGTCAAGCGACTGTGGACGGTCCAAACCGTCCGGATTGAGGTTCGGCAGTATCCGCTTGGCCAGCCCGGTACTCGGCACTGGCAGGACACTCCCGGCCACGGCCCGCTGGGCGGCACCGTGACAAGTCCTATTTGGGTAGCGTATGGGGTCTATCAAGAGCCCCCGGACTGGAGATCTGACAATGAAACACTTGCTGCTCGTGGCCGCCTCGGCCCTCGTCTTTACCGCCTGCACGCCGGCCAAGACACCGGCCCCGGCCTCCGTGGAAGCCGAAACCGTCGCCGAAGCGCCCATCCTGACACTGCAGCAAGCCATCGCTTCAGACCTGCGCAGCGACGAGGAGAAGGCCCGTGACGCCTGGCGCCACCCCGCCGAGACGCTGGAATTCTTCGGCGTCCAGTCCAACCAGAAAGTGGTGGAAGTCTGGCCCGGCGGTGGCTGGTACACCAACATCCTCGCGCCCTGGCTGGGCTCGGGTGGCGGCACGCTGGTGGCCGCCGGTTTCGATGCCGCCGCGATTGAAGATCCCGAGCGCCGCGCCCGCACCGAGGAACGCCTCGCCGAGTTCAAGTCTGCCTATGCCGATCCGAAATTCGGCACGCTGGAATACACCGTCTTCTCGGCCTCCTCCGGCCCGCTGACACAGGCCGGCACGGCCGATGTGGTGCTGACCTTCCGCAACCTGCACAACTGGATGTCGTCCGGCTATGCAGAGAAATTCTTCGCCGATGCCTATGACGCCCTGAAACCCGGCGGCGTGCTGGGCGTGGTCGAACACCGCCTGCCCTCGACGCAGGCGCAGGATCCGAAAGCGACCAGCGGCTACGTCCACGAAGACTATGTGAAGGCGCTGGCCGCCGCCGCCGGCTTCGAATTCATCGCCGCGAGCGAAATCAACGCCAACCCGGCCGACACGGCCGACCATCCTTACGGCGTCTGGACCCTGCCGCCGAACAACACGGCCGCCGGCCGCGATGGCACGGTGGCGGAAGGCTTCGACCCGGAAAAATACAAGGCCATCGGCGAAAGCGACCGGATGACGCTGAAGTTCCGCAAGCCGGAATAGACCGCCCTTCCCTGCCCTCAGGCAGTCCAGAAACCGTCCACACGCGCGTGTGGACGGTTTTCGCGTTTGAGGGGATGGATGCGTAGACCGGATCGAGGCCGAAATCCGGTTCGCACCGGCGCCGAGTTCCAGAATGGCAGATTTCGCTTCGCCGTATCCGTCCTACGGGTCGCGAAGCGATTCCGCATTGTGGATCGAACAGTGAAAGGACGATGGTTGCACCGGCAAACCCGTTGTCGAGCCCATTGAACGCCGCCGCTCTGCCTTTCGGCTAACCTCCACTTGGAACGCAGACGATTGCAATTGGTCGGGCGCTTGTTGCGCGGTTGCCAGCGGCAGCCTCAATCAGGAGAGCGGCTTCGCTGCTTGTCTTCGGCGAGATGCTGACGGAAGAACGTGGTGAATTTGTCGAAGGGAATGACGTCCGCCTTATCATAGAGATCCGTGTGGCTCGCGCCGGGAATGATCATGAGCTCCTTGGGCTCCGCCGCGGCTGCATAAGCGGTTTCGGCGAAATAGAGAGAGTGAGCCTTCTCGCCATGGACCAGAAGGACAGGACGCGGTGCGATCTCTTTGATGTACGTTAGGAGCGGCATGTTCATGAATGAAAGCGCATTGGTCACCGTCCACGAAGCATTCGAATTGATCGACCTCGGATGGAAGCCTCGAGGTGTCTTGTAATAGTCGTGGTAATCGACAAGGAACTGCGGTTCTCCGCCTGTCAGCTCGTTCATTGGCGGGCCATAGGCTGGGCTTCCTTTTTCAGCATCTTCCCACCGCTGACAGCTCAACTGCTCAAGTGTATTGCTGCGTTCTTCGAGGCTTAGGGTGTCGTTGTAACCCTTCGACATCACGCGGGTCATGTCATACATCGTGCTGACCGCGACGGCCTTGACGCGCTTGTCCACGGCCACAGCATTGAGCGCCATGCCGCCCCATCCGCAGATGCCGAGAACACCGATGCGCTCGCGATCAACGGAAGGAAGGAGCCCAAGAAAATCGACGGCAGCACTGAAGTCTTCAGTATTGATCTCCGGTGAGGCAACATTGCGCGGCTGGCCGCCGCTTTCTCCGGTGAAGGATGGGTCAAAGGCTAGAGCGGCAAAGCCTCGCTCCGCCATGGTCTGCGCGTAGAGGCCTGACGACTGTTCCTTGACGGCGCCAAAGGGACCGCCAACGGCAAGCGCTGGCAATCGCCTGTTTCCTCGGTCTCTGGGCAGGTAGAGGTCGCCAACGAGTGCGATGCCGTAGCGGTTCGTGAATGCGACCTTCTCATGGTCGATTTCTTTGCTTTTGGGAAACTTCTTGTCCCACGCTGTCGCGATCTCCGCCTGCGCCGCCGGGCTGGTGGCGAGCGAAACGGCACCGAAGGTGACGGCGCTTGCGCCAGCTATGCTCAGCAAGTTGCGCCGGCTGAGATCAAGGGTCGCAAGCCGTTGGCGCGGTGTGTCGTTGTCGATCTTCATTTCGTTTCTCCGTTGGCTGCGGCGAGCAAAAGGCACTCCCGGGGTCAAGGAAGTTATGTAGGCGGTATCCTTTACCTCGATTATCCGCCACAAAGCGCATGTGGTTGTGAAAAGGATTCAGCAATGCCGCGCGAGACGATGGCAGATCTCGTTGCCTTTCTGGCCGTAGCGCGGGAGCGGAGTTTCACCCGGGCTGCTGCGCGGCTGGGCGTCTCGCCCTCGGCGCTCAGCCACACCATCCGCAAGCTGGAGGAACGCGTGGGCATGCGCCTCCTCACTCGCACGACCCGAAGCGTTTCAACAACGGAAGCTGGGGAGCGCCTCTTCGGCGCGATCGGTCCGCATTTCGACGAGGTGCGGCGCAAATTGGAAGGCCTCAGCGAACTTCGCGACAAGCCCGCCGGTACCATCCGGATCACATCGGCGGATCATCCCGCTGAAACCATTCTTTGGCCGGCTTTAGAGAAACTTCTTCCAGATTATCCAGACATTCACGTCGAAGTCAGCCTGGACGATACGCTCCTGGATATTGCCGAGGACCGTTTCGATGCTGGTGTTCGGCTGGGCGAGCAGGTTGCCAAGGACATGATCGCCGTACCGATCGGTCCTGACGTCCAGATGGCTGTTGTCGGCGCGCCTTCCTACTTGAAGAAGCGCCCGGTACCGGACAGCCCCCACGACCTCGCACAGCACATCTGCATCAATCTTCGGCTGCGGACTTTGGGAGGCGTTTACGCTTGGGAATTCGAGAGGGGCGGACGCGAGCTCAAGGTTCGTGTTGAGGGACAAGTCGTATTCAACGACGCCCGGTTGATCATCAAGGCGGCGCGCGCAGGCCTTGGCCTGGCATATGTGTTCCGTGACTCTGTTGAGGCCGAACTGGCCGACGGATCGCTAGTTCTTGTCCTGTCCGATTGGACCCCGCCCTTTGCGGGTTATCACCTTTACTTTCCAAGCCGCCGCCAGCAATCGCCAGCCTTTGCGCTGCTGGTCGATGCGCTTCGGTATCGAGGGTAGAAATCTCCGCTTTTGTCGATTCCCAGCCGTCCACGTGCGCGCAAAGAATGCCGTTGCCTGGGAAGCTGGATTGCGTCCGGAAAAATTAAGCCTTCGCAGGAGGGTGCGGGGCGGCCGGAGGCAGACTGCCGGTTGACTTTCAAACCGACTGGTTGGTATGGAAGGCGTCAGGAGGCCCATGCCCTGACCGAGACATCCCCTTCCCCTCCGAAACCGGCCTTGCGGCGCCGTGCAGGCGAGACCCGCGACGCGTTGATGGAGGCGGCTTTCGATCTGGTGCGCCGGCAGGGCCTTGCGGCGACGAGCGTGGACGAGATCTGCGCGGCGGCCGGCGTGTCGAAGGGGGCGTTCTTCCATCACTTCAAGAGCAAGGAAGACCTGGCGGCCTCGGCGGCCAATCACTGGTCGGCGACAACCGGCGCGATGTTTGCGGCCGCGCCCTACCATGCGGCGGCCGATCCGCTGGACCGGGTTCTGGGCTATATCGACTTTCGCGCCCGGCTGATCACGGGCGCGCCTGAAGCCTTCACCTGCTTCGCCGGCACGATGGTGCAGGAGGCCCACGCGACGAACCCGCCGGTTCGGGCAGCGTGCTGGGACAGCATTTCAGGGCATGCCGACCAGCTGGTGGGCGATATCGAGGCAGCGGTCGCGGCGCACGGGAGCCCGCCG
>JBGSOU010000320.1:0-4163 GCA_041739025.1 Hyphomonas sp. | reverse complement strand
AAAACGGCCGAAACGGCCCATCGGCGGCGCCTTGCCCGCAAGTTCGGTGACGATGCGTTCGCCGAGTTTCTTGCCGATGCCCTTGGCGCGGGTGAAGGCGCCGGAATCGCCGAGCGCGATGGCGTCCATGATCTCGGACGGGGCGAGGCCGTCGAGGATGGCGAGCGCGGACTTGCCCGCGACGCCGGGCACATCCTGCAGACGCACGAACCAGGCGCGCTCTTCATCCGTGGCAAAGGCAAACAGCGTGATCGAGCTTTCGGTGACGCGCGTTTCGACATGCACGGTGACGCGGTCGCCCGCATGCAGGCGCGCGAGCAGGCGCGTGCCGGCAAGGGCAACATAGCCGACGCCGCCCACATCGATCAGAACATGATCAAGGCCGAGGGCGGCGACGTCTCCGGTGAGGCGGCCGATGATCATGTCATTTGCTCCGCTGTCTTCATACGGAGAGTGTCATGCTTGCCTCGCCCCACCCCAGCCCTCCCCAGAACGGGGAGGGGACATGTCACTTTGCTTTGCAGAGACAACCTCCCGGTACAGAGCAAGCTGTCCCCTCCCCGCTTGCGGGGAGGGTTAGGGTGGGGCGAGGCAAATCCAATCATGCTGCGCCCTTCTTGCGGAGAAGCATGGGCAGGTGATGCGCCGTGCAGATGGCGCAGGCGAGCGCGTCGGCCGCGTCGAGTTTCATTTCCCCTGCCCGAGGGAGCAGCCGCTGGACCATGAACTTCACCTGATCCTTGTCGGCCGTGCCTGTTCCGACCACGGAGAGCTTGATCTGGCGCGGCGCAAACTCCGACACCGGAATGCCGGCCATGGCGAGGGCAGCCATCGCGGCGCCGCGCGCCTGGCCGAGCTTCAGCGCCGATCGGGGGTTGGCATTGACGAGGGTTTCCTCGACGCCGGCCGCATGGGGCCCATGATGGCGGGCGAGTTCGCCGACGCATTCGAAGATTTCGGCGAGGCGCTCGGCCATCGAAAGGTCGGTCGCCGCCGAGATGACACCGTGGGCGATGTGCGTGAGGCGCATTCCGGTCTGCTCGATGACGCCCCAGCCGGTATGGCGGAGGCCCGGGTCGATGCCGAGGATGCGAATCGTGGTGCTCATTCCCGCCACCCTAGCAGCGGGAAGGGTTAAAGACAGCTTGAAGTTTCACTCTTTGTTCGCGGGCTCCACCGCGAGCATGATTTCATACCGGCGCAGGAAGAAGGGCACGAAGGGCGCGTCATAGCCGGCCCATTCGGGCTCGCCGGTGACCGTATAGCCTCCCGCCTCCACGAAGGCGCGCAGGGCGGCTTCGGCCTTTTCGCGTTTCTTTTCGGAATCGCTGCCGGTGTAGCGGTAGGCGGCGAGGGTGCGTCCGGGCATCGGGACAAGGCGGACATCGGGGTTGGCGGGTGCGGGCAATGTGTCCATCGTCCATTCGGCGGGCATGATGAAGCGGACAACATAGCTGCCGGCCGCGGCCGATTCCGCTGCCGTGACGGGCGCGGTCATCGCGATCTTCTGGCCTTTCGGCGCGGCGGTGACCGGGCTGGTCATCGCAATTTTCTGGCGGGGCGCGTTGCCGCCGAAGATGTAATTGGCCAGCGGCCGGAACCCCTCGCTGGCGGCGTCCGCGACCGAGGCGGCCTCGACCGTCACCTCGGCGACGATCATCGGGGCATAAGCCCGGATCTGGGCCGGGCCGTCTTCGGACACGACAGAATAGGCAGGCATGGCGGCTTTCTCCTCGGCCGCGGCGCCGCACGCCGCAAGCAGGGCGACGGCGAAGACGGACAGGCACTTGGACACGGCGTGTATCATTGCGCGTTACCTAGCGCGCCGGCCGGCCGCTGCCATGATCCGGATCAGCTTTCAAAGAAAAAGGCCGCGATCCCGTTTCGGAATCGCGGCCCCGGATTTCAGCCTGGAGGGGCTTATTCCTTCGGCAGGAGCACCGTGTCGATGACGTGGATCACGCCGTTCGAGGCTTCGATGTCAGCCGTGGTGATGGTGGCGTCGTTGGCCTTGGCGGTGCCGTCGGCTTCAACGCGGACCGAGAGGTCAAGGCCTGCGACCGTGGAGGTCGCAGTCGCAACGTCAGCGGCCGGAAGGTCAGCGGCCATCACTTTGCCGGAGACCACGTGATAGGTCAGGATCTTGGTCAGCTGATCCTTGTTTTCCGGCAGGAGCAGCGAGTCGAGCGTGCCGGCGGGCAGCGCAGCGAACGCGGCGTTGGTCGGCGCGAAGACGGTGAACGGGCCAGGGCCTGCCAGCGTTTCGGCGAGACCGGCGGCCTGAATGGCGGCCACGAGGGTCGAGAAGTCCGGATTGCCGACGGCAATGTCGACAATCGTGGTCGGCGCCGGAACCGGCGCTTCGACGACCGGCTCGACAACCGGCTCTTCAACGGCAGCCGGCGTCACCGGCGTGGTTTCGGTCGGAGCGCAAGCCGCAAGCACAAGGGCGCTGGCTGCCGAAGCAGCGAGGATAAGTAATTTCATGTGAGATTTCCTTCTGTGACTGGGGGGCGCGCTTCGCGTCGCGCCCTGCAAGATCTGGAACGAATGTCCCACCCGGCCAGTCCCGTGAATTACATTTCATGAAGGCTATTTTGGGGCAGGCAGCACGATTCGACACAGCGCGCTAAGGCACTTACGGCGCCGGTTCAGCTCATCCATTTCAGCGTGCGCGGCTGAATGGGGTTTTCGAAGTCTCGGCCCTCGGTGCGGGCGGCAGTCCATTCGCGCTTGAGCTGCTGGTACCATTTGGCCTGCACGTCGATATCGTCGATCCAGAGCATGGCTTTCTGGTGGGCCATGCCCTGGTTCTGCAGGTCGACCATCTCGCCGTCCTGCGAGAGGAATTTGGCGCCCATGCGTTTGGCCAGCGGCACCGCGAGATGCAGCAAGGGCGCGCCCGTCCACCAGGTGAACTGGGTGATGCGGGTTTTCTTCGGCGCTTCGGGCGTCAGGCAGGTGAGCGTCAGGAGGCGGGCGGTCTCGTTGGAGATGATCTCCCACCGGTAGCCCGGCAGCTGGAAACAGATCTCGGTCTGGACGTTGCCGCCGAAGACCCAGCGATAGAGTTTGGAGTTCGACGAAGGCGCGTGCCGGTCGATGGCCCAGCCGCGTTCGATCGGGCCGAAGGGCTTTGCCTTCAGCTTCAGGCCGGCCGAGGGCGGGCGCCACCACCACTGGTTATGCACGAAGGGCACGTGCGCGGGGTCCATCAGGCCGACCACGGCATCGTCCATATGGGCGTTGAACACGTCTTCGATGATGAAGCCGGGCCTGTCCGGGAGCGGACCAAAAGACGGCGGCGGGACAGCCGGCAGCGCAGCGCTGCGCGGATCGTGCGCGACATAGAGATAGACCGCGCCGTTTGCCTCGTGGACGGGATAGCGGCGCACCTTCACCTTCGTGGGGTCGTACGGGCTGTCATCCGTCAGGCTCGGCATCAGGCGGCAGCCGCCATCGGTGCCGAAACGCCAGCCATGATACGGGCATTGCAAGGTCCACTCGCCGTTCGTTTCGAGCTGCTTGCCGGCGGAAAGCGGCACCAGCCGGTGGGGGCAGATGTCGCGCAGCGCGAAGGCCTCGCCGGCGGGGGTGCGCCCCACCACGACCGGATCCCCGAGGATCATCAGCCGTTCCTGCTTGCCGGGCTTCAGCCGGGCGGACGGCGCGGCCAGATACCAGCAATCGGTGAGGTAGCCCTCCTCCGTGATGCCGGTTTTCGCAGGGATCGGCTGGGTGTCGGGCAACGCGGGGCTTACTCCGAAACCGTGACGGTCAGGTCGTACGTATCGGTCGGCGGCTCGTCCGATTCCCAGGGGCGGCCCTCGGTCAGTGTGAACTTGCCGGTGCCGGGGGCGGTCGCGGTGAAATCGAACGAGAGATAGTGGTTTCCGCCCGTGAAGCCCGGAAGGCTCTGGTTGGCCGGGTCGGTCGCGCGGCCGCCTTCGCCGGCGGGGGCCATGAAGGCGGGCGTCTCGCCCAGGATCCAGACATAGCCGGCAGTGGGCACGGATTCGAGCTCGATGCGGAGCGTTTCGCCCACTTTCAGCGCCACTTCCCCGCCTTTCTTGTCATAACCGGCATAGACGACCCCGGCTTCGGCGGCGGCCTGCGCGTCGGCAGCGGCCTTGGCGGCCTCTTCAGCGGTCGGCATCACGGGC
>JBGSOU010000316.1:0-1748 GCA_041739025.1 Hyphomonas sp. | reverse complement strand
CCGCTGATCGATGCGGCGGCGGGCGAGGCAATGACCGCCGCGCTGGCCGAGGCGGCTGCAGCAGGCGGCGAGGTGTCCGGCGGTGAACCGGTCGAGGCAGGCGGCGGCGTGTATCGCCGTCCGGCGCTGGTCGTCATGCCGTTTCAGACAGGACCCGTGCAGCGCGAAACCTTTGCCCCCATCCTCTATGTGATGCGCTTCGAGCGCCTTGAGGATGCCATTGCGCTCAACAACGCCGTCCCGGCGGGCCTGTCCTCGTCCATCTTCACAACCGACCTGCGCGAAGCCGAGCGCTTTCTGGCGGCGTCCGGTTCGGATTGCGGGATCGCCAACGTCAACATCGGCACATCCGGCGCCGAGATCGGCGGCGCGTTCGGCGGCGAGAAGGAAACCGGCGGGGGCCGCGAGTCCGGCTCGGACGCCTGGCGCGGCTACATGCGCCGCGCGACCAACACGATCAATTATTCCAGTGCCCTCCCGCTCGCGCAGGGCATCCGATTCGACACTTAGGAAGGAGGCAGGCCGGTGAACGAACCTGAGCAAGGGCCGGGCGTCATGCAGGTGTATGGCAGCCGGATATCCTATTACACCGGCAAGCTCGAAACCTATCTCCGGTACCGCGCAATCCCGTACCAACTGAAACCGACCGTCGGCAACGAGAAGACGCTTCTGGCGGGCGCCGGTGTGGTCCAGATGCCGGTTGTACAGCTTGCGGATGGCCGGTGGATGACCGACTCGACACCGATGATCGCCTGGCTGGACGCCGCGCAACCGGCGCCGGGCATCTTTCCGGCCGACCCGGTGCTGAACTTTGCTGCGCTCTTGATCGAGGACTATGCAGACGAATGGCTCTGGCGCTCCGCGATGCACTACCGGTGGACCTATCGAACAGATCGTCAGTATGCAGCTGAAACGCTGTACAACGAGCTGATCAGGGGCACGCTTCCGATTCCCAGGCTTCTGGCCTTGAATCGGCTGAAAGCGCGCCAGCGCGGCGGATTTGTTCAGGGCGACGGCGTCAATCGCAGGTCCCGGCTTCACGCAGACCTGACCTATCTCAATGCGCTCGACCGGCTGCAGGCGATCTTTGAGGTCCGGCCCTTCCTCCTTGGTGCCACGCCGACCATCGCCGACTTCGGAATGATGGGGCCGATGCTGCGCCATTTCGGGCAGGATCCGACACCGGCGGAAATCATGCGCAACCGGGCGCCGGCGGTCTATGAGTGGGTTGCGCGGATGTGGACTGTCAAGCCGGCAGACGGCGGGCCGGGTCTGATCTCAGCCATCGACCCGTGCCTTGCAAGCTTTCTGACGGAGACCTGCGAGACCAATCTCGCCCAGCATCGCCAGAACGCCGAGGCCTTCGGGCGCGGCGAAAGGCGTTTCGATCTTACGGTTCAGGGCGTCGTCTATGACAGGGTTCCGGTATCCCGCTACCGGGTCTGGTGCCTCGAACAGCTGCGCCTTGCCTGGGCAGCGCTTGCGCCGGACATCCAGGCCGCGCTTCAGGCCCGGTTGACGGCGCCGGCAGCTGCCATTCTCTGGGATACGGCGCCGATCAAACCGTCGGGGTATGATACGACCCGGACGGCACCGTTCAACAAGGCGATCAACGTGTTTGGCAAGGGTGTTCCGCCGCGCTGAGCGGCGGCGATCGCAATCGGCCGTTAGTTCCGAAGGCGCAGGGTCCGGGGCTGTTCGGGGTTGGCGGCGCTGTCTTCGACGGTGGTCGTGGGTGCGGCGGTGGG
>JBGSOU010000175.1:0-4247 GCA_041739025.1 Hyphomonas sp. | reverse complement strand
CCGCCGCCGCGCCAAAGCCTGCCCGTCCTGCGCCGCAGGTTCACACCGACAGCGGCTTCGGCAAGCCGGTCTGGGGCCGGCGGATTGCCGCGCGTCTGGTTGACGAAATCGGTCTCTGGCTGCTGATCTACATCGTCTTTCATGACAGCCTGATGGCCAGTCTGAACACCTATGCGTCCGTCACGCCGGGCAGCGGCGCCGAAGCCGCCGCGCTGGTCGAATTGCTGGGCTATGCGCTGGTCTTCGTGGTCGCGCAGAGTGTGTACAACATCGCGATGGAAGCCTCGGCCCACCAGGCCACGTTCGGCAAGATGCTCGCCGGTGTCGTTGTCACGGACCGCTATGGCGGCGCGCCCCGCCTGCACAGCGTGATCCTGCGCAACACGCTGGGCCGTTTTGCCGCGAACATCCTGCCTTTCTATTCGGGCTATCTCGCGGGTCTGTTCAACACGGAACGCCGCTGCGTCCACGACATGGTGGCCGGCACCGTGGTGCGCCAGCGCATGCCGCAGCGTGCCTCCTCCGGATACGGCGAAGCCTTCGCGTAGTCGGCCGCAAGCGGGGGCTGCCCCCCCCCGGGTCGCCGTGCCGGAAATCGGGCGCGCCTTGAACCCTAGTCCTGCAGGCCTGCCAACCAGTCCGTGATCGCGGCCGCGATTTCATCCGGCGCTTCCGGCAAGAGGGCATGGCCAGCCCCATCGATGCGCACGGCAGTGACCTGATCGCCGAGCTCTGCTTGCAGCAGGTCAATCGTATCCGATGGCGGCGCGATCGTGTCCTGCAGACCGCTGATGACCAGAAGCGGCTTTCCCCCGGCGTTCCACCACAGCCGGGCCTCCACGGCGCGGACAGCTGCGCCTTGCAGCCGGCCCGTTTCGGCGTGCCAGCCGCGCAGCCAGTAATCAGGAATCGCGTTGCCTTCTGCAAAGAAGCCATAGCGGACCGCTGCCCGGTGTTCTTCTGGCGTCAGTCCCGGATCGAAGCTTTGGGACAATGCGGCAGCGGCCTTTTCCGGGATCGGCTTCAGGCCGCCGGCCGCCAGCAGGATGACCCCCCGGACCCGGTCGGGATGGCGCGTGGCGACCGCGCGCGCAAGCCGGTTGCCGAAGGCGTGTCCAAGCACCACGACGGGGGCATCGCGCGTCTCCAGATAGATTGCTGCGTCGTCTGCCAGATCGAACAGGGTGGGCGCTTCGGCCGTCGATTGAATCCCGTTGATGCCAGGCGCCTCAAACAGGGTGACGGCAAAGTCGGCCGCCGTGAGGCTGGTGGCGAGTTCGTTGAAATCGCTCGCCTCGCGCCCCGCGCTTGCGAACATCACGATCTCGGGACCCTCGCCCGACCGGTAGGCCTTCAGATGCGTGCGGCCGGCTTCGTGGGACCATGTCTCCCCGACCGGGGTGCGGGCCGTATCTCCGGGCAGGGGCGGGGCAGGCGACGTCATGCAGGCGCTCCCGAAACTGACGATGAAGAAGCAAAGCGCGGTGCGTATCCGGTTCAGCATGAAACCTGTCCTTACAGCAATTGGTCTTCGGCGCGGGCAAATTTTGCCAGCAGGTAGTTCGGCGTGTCCTCGAGGGTCTCGAGCGGACCGAAGGCAAAGGCGTCCCGGTCGAGCACAAGATCTCGCGGACGCAGGGGCCGCGAGATTTCCAGCCCCTCCAGCGTGCGCGCCCGCGAGAAGGCCACATAGGCCTGTCCGTGCGCGAACATTCCGGAATCAAAGTCGATGAACACCTTGTCCAGCGTCAGGCCCTGCGCCTTGTGGATGGTGACGGCATAGGCCAGCCGCAGCGGCATCTGCTTGAAGGTGCCAACGACTTCGCGCTTCACCTTCTTGGTGTCCATCTCGAAATCATAGCGGTACTTTTCCCAGGCCGAAGGCTCGATCTCGTAGACGCGCCCGGCGATCTTGACGATCACGGACTTGTTGCCGAACCCTTCGACATGCGCCAGCGAGCCGTTGACCCAGCGCCCTTCGGGATCATTGCGGATCAGCATCACCCGCGCCCCGACCTTCAGTTCAAGGTCGGATTCGGTGGGGAAGCTCTTGTCGTCGAACTGGCCCTGCACATCTGCCTTGAAGATCTTCGATTCGCCTTTCAGGTCTGCAAGGCGGGTCTGGTTGATGCGGAAGGCGTTGGCATTGTTGGGGGTCAGCACGACATGCGTCTCGGAGGCGTCGGCGGCGCTGCGCGTGGAGACGACCCGCGCGAGCGTGGCCTCGTCCGCGGGCGTGACACGGCCCGTGCGCAGTGCACCAAGCAGCGCGAGGAAGCGCGGGTCCTCCTGCCGGAACACATGTTTCAGCGCCAGCAGGGAAAACTCTCCCTCCCGGAAAGCGGGGGCGTTGAAGAAGTATCCGCCGCCAAACCGTTCCTGCAGGATCGGGCCTTCCTGGTTCGAAATCACCGGGGGCAGCTGGTGCAGGTCACCCGACAGGATCATCCGCACACCGCCGAAAGGGCGCTTGGAGCCGCGATTGAGTTTCAGGCTGCGGTCAATGGCGTCCAGCATGTCGGCACGCACCATCGAGATTTCGTCGATCACCACGGTATCCACCGCGCGGACCACGCGCGCATTCGGCAGGCGCCGCACATCCTGCGGCTCGATCAGGCGCGGCGGCAGCTTGAAGAAGGAATGGATCGTCTGGCCGCCCGCGTTCATGGCGGCCACGCCCGTCGGGGCGACGATTACGGCCTTGTCGCCCGCTTCGGCGAGAAATTTCCGCAGGAGGGTTGTCTTTCCGGTTCCGGCGCGGCCCGTGAGGAAGAGATTGCCCTGTGCCCCCGCGCCGCGCGCGACCCACTCGGCCGGCGCCGCGTAGAGGGTTTCAGGGGAAGGGGGCATCTTGCGGGGCAAGCTCAGGGGCTGACGAGGCGCATCTGGCGCGCCTTGCCCGTGGCCGACGCACTGGCCACCACTTGCCAGCCCATTGCTTCATAGGCGCTGCGCGCGCCCAGGTTCTCGGCATCGACGTCCAGGATCAGCGGCCCGGTTGCCTGCTGGCGCGCCACCTCCAGCAAGCCGCGCGCAACCCCGCAAAACCGCCAGTCGCGGTCCACAAACAGGTGGTCGACATAGTCCTGGGGCGGTTGAAGGGACAGGAAGCCGACAATGCCGGCATCCGGCTCCTCCGCGACCCAGGCGTTCCTCGGGCCAAGCGCCCGGCGCAGGATCATGTATTGCCCGCGATTGCGCATGCGCCACGGCATGTCCTTCAGGCAGTCCCGGAAGATCGACAGGCACGGGCCAGCATCCGCTGTTTCAAACGGCCTGATACTCCACCCGGCGCCCGCATGCTTGTACATGCCCGCAGAGTAAGGTGAGGCGGTCGCGGCGTCCAGCCGAAAGCCGCCCCAAATCTCAGTCGGCAGTGCACGCCCTGAGCTGGATGCTGCCATCGCCGCCCAGCGATTTCATCAGGCCCATCGACACGAAATTGTCGAAATAGGTCTCGGTCACGGTGGCCTTCGCGCTGGCGATCATGGCCGCTTCCTGATCCGGCGGCAGGTCCCTGGAGGCGATATCCGCCAGGATTGTATCGCTCAGCGTGTTGACCTCGCCGGCGCCGTTGCGCGCGGATTCCTCGTCCCAGTCGCCGCCGTCTTCAGCCAGTATAAAGTACGCCGTGTCACCGGCTTGCATGAAGCTGCGAAACAGCAGGACCCAGCCGGTGCGCGCCGGTTCGCCGAGCCGGAACGTCTCGGCAAACATCACTTCGTTCGTCAGCTGGCCGAAGGCGTCTTCGGTGACTTTCGCATGAACCAGCGCATCGCCGGTCTTCAGCGCGCGCGTACCGGGCTCGCAGGCAGTGTCGCCGATGACGCTGAATTTCGAAATGTCGCCGACGGCGGCCCGGAACGCCGCTTGTCGCTGGATCAGCCCAGCCGCGACGGATTTCCCGAACGCTTCGGTCAACTCGAGCATCAGCTTCACCGTGGCGGCGTTGCCTTCCAGCTCGGCGGGGACCGGCTTGCACGTCTTGCCTTCCGGCGGGCGCTCCCGGCAGGCGAGCGCCGCGGTCTTGTCGGCCAGCGTTTCGAGCGGGTTGCCGACCGCCCAGTAGCCGTAGCCCTTGACCTCGCGGATGCGGGCGATCTCCTTGTCGAGCACGGCGCGTTCTTCAGGCGTGAACCGGAACGGCTTGCCCCACCGGTAGCTGCCGAGAACATCGATATGCGCAATCATCCGCCAGTACTGGTCCACGACATAGAGTTCGACCTGGCCCTTCTGGGGCGCGTCCG
>JBGSOU010000170.1:0-3930 GCA_041739025.1 Hyphomonas sp. | reverse complement strand
GGAGGTTCTGCCGACAGCGGATCATGCCGGGCGCAAACACCGCCGCTGCCGCGCCGGTCAGCCCCTGCACAAACCGCAGACCCACCAGAACCGGCAGCGACGGCGCCGCCAGACAGGCCAGCGACACGGAACCGTAGGCCACCAGAGACGCGGCAAAGAGGTCACGCTGGTCAAACCGCGCGCCAAGCTCCCCGAACACGATCAGGCCTGCGCAGGTTCCCGCCACGAAGGTTGCGAGCACGAGTTGCGCCATCGCCTGTGAGCCGCCCATCAGTTCGGGCAATTGCGGGATGGCGGGAAGGATCAGATCCGTGCCGGCGATCCCGAGCGTGGTGCCCAGGATCAGCAGCGCGAACGTCATCACGGGGGCGCGGGGAGGGGCGGGCAGGACGGTCATCGAGGCGGGGATATGCCCGGTTCGGTCAGCCCTTGTCGATCCAGACGGACGCATTTTCGCGGCCACCGCCGAAAGTCGCCCACGGCGCAGGCAGGTTGCGGCCACTCCGGCCTGTAGATATGACGGGACCTTGCGGCAGGAGGCATGTTCAAAGATGGCCTGGAAAAAGACCTATGAAGGCGCCGAACCCCTGCGCATCAACAAATGGCTGGCTCTTGAAGGCGTTTGTTCGCGCCGCGAGGCCGACGCCTTGATCGAACAGGGCCTCGTCGAAATCGACGGCAAGCGGATCACGGAGCTCGGCGAGCGCATTCTCCCGGGCCAGACCATGAGCCTCGCCGCCAAGGCCGAGCGCGCACTCGACAACCAGCTCTCCATCGTTCTCAACAAGCCTGTCGGATTCGTGTCCGGTACGCCCGAGCCGGGGGAAACGCCGGCGATCCGCCTGATCGTCAAGGAACGCCTCGCAGGCCAGGCTCAAGCCATTCCGGGACGCAACAACAAGATGGCGCCGCTCGGTCGTCTCGATAAGGATTCGCGCGGCCTGCTGATCCTCTCGGAAGACGGCGTGCTGGCCAAGGCCATCATCGGTCCGCTCAGCGACGTCGACAAGGAATACATCGTCAAGGTGGGCGGCGAGATCACGCCCGAGAAACTCGCGCTGCTGCGTCACGGTCTCGAGCTCGACGGCCGCAAGCTGCGCCCGGCTAAGGTCGAGGCCAAAGGCAAGGACACGCTGCGCTTCATCCTCAATGAAGGGCGCAACCGTCAGATCCGCCGCATGTGCTCGCTCGTGCACCTGCGCGTGATGGACCTGCAGCGCGTCCGCGTCGGGCCGGTGGAACTGGGCGGCCTCGCCGAGGGCAAGTGGCGCCCGCTCAGCCACAAGGAACGCGCCGCCCTGATCGCCGCCAGTGTGAGCACCGGCGAAAAGAAGGCCGCCGCCCGCAAGGCCGCTGACACGGCGCCCAAACCCCGCAAGTCTGCGGCCCAGAAAACGGTCACCGCCCCGACCGAACAGCCGCCCAAGGCGACCTACCGGACGCGCTCCTACGGGCCGGTCGGCGAGGGTTTTCGACGCACCAAACTGCCCAAACGCCCGCGTAGCCCGATCAAGTAGCTTTCCCCCGCGTGACGGCTCGACGTCCCAGGTCTCACGGCTATCGTCGGGCGATGGATGGATTTGAATTTGCACCAACGACCCGCTTCGGCCTGACTTACCCCTTCGGCGAGGTGACTCCCGGGCTGGCCCAGACGATCACGGTCTCACCAGGCATCGAATGGGTGCGCATGCCGCTGCCCTTCTCGCTGAAGTTCATCAACCTTTGGCTGGTGGATGACGGCGATGGCTGGACCATTGTTGATACAGGCCTGCCCCTGCCTGAGACAAAATCAGCCTGGCGTGAGATCCTCGAGACGCGCGTCACGCCCGAGAAGCCGTTGAAACGCGTGATCATCACGCACATGCATCCCGATCATGTCGGCAGCGCCGGCTGGCTTTGCCACAAGTACGGCGCCGAACTCTGGATGACGCGGCTGGAATACATCACCTGCCGCATGCTGGTCGCCGATACCGGCCGGCAGGCCCCGGCCGCCGGGCTGGATTTCTACCGCCGCGCGGGCTGGGACGAAAAGGCGATCGAGCACTACAAATCGCGCTTCGGCGGCTTTGGCCGGGGTGTCAGCCTGATGCCCGACGCCTATCACCGCTTGTCGGAGGGTGACACGCTCCGGATGGGCGGCACGGACTGGACGGTCATCATCGGCGCCGGCCATTCGCCCGAGCATGCCTGCCTGTTCAGCGCGGACCGCAACGTGCTGATCTCCGGCGACCAGATCCTGCCGCGTATTTCGTCGAATGTGTCGGTCCACCCGACCGAGCCTGACGCCGACCCGCTTGATGAGTGGCTTGAAAGCTGCCGCAAGCTGCTCGGCCTCATACCGGAAGATTGCCTCGTGCTGCCCGCGCACAACGAGCCCTTCGTCGGGGCCCACCCCCGGCTGCAGCACCTGATCAACGGGCACGAAACAGCGCTGACGCGCCTGCGCCAGAAACTCGCCAAGGGTCCGGTGAACGTTCTGGAGACGTTCGTGTCCGTTTTCGGGCGCGCCATCGACGGCGAGGAGCTGGGCATGGCGACCGGCGAAGCGCTGGCGCATCTGAATTACCTCCGGCAGCGGGGTGAACTGGCACTTTCCGAAACCTCCGGGGGCGTGACGCAGTACAGTCTTGCTTGACGGTTCGGGCGGCTTATTAGCAGTCAGACCCTTGTTTTCGCCTTCGCAGAAACCGCCGACTTCGTCTAAGACAGCCTCCGGAAGCCAAGAGTCGAGGTCAGAATGCCGAGCGAAACCGACGCGCCGTCGCAGACGGAACTGCCTCTGACGACCTGGCAAAAGGTCGTGCGCGAACTCAAGGAATGGGGCGCGACACTGGCCATTGTTGCGCCCGCTTTCCTCCTGTTCACCGGCCTCCTGTACGAGCAGCGCGTCATTCCGTCGGAAAGCATGGTGCCCACGCTTGAAGTGGGCGACCGCGTGGCGGTGGCGAAGTTTGCCTATGGCTATGGCCGCTATTCGCTGCCGTTGAGCATGGGACGCTATCTTCCGCTCGGCGAAGGACGTTTCTTTCCCGGCACGCCCGAGCGCGGAGACGTTGTCGTGTTCGAGCATACCCATTCGGACCGCGTGATGATCAAGCGGGTTCTCGGTCTGCCGGGCGACACAGTGCAGATTCTCAACGAAACGTTGATCCTCAACGGTGCGCCGGTCGAATCCGAATATCTCCGCACGGTACGCTATGTGCCGGACAAGGAAGTCGTGATCGACCAGGCCGAAGAATGGTCCGAAACGATCGGCGACAAGACCTGGATCACGCATCGCGGCCTGCGCGGCCGGCCGGTTTCGGACTCGCTCCTGTTCGTCGTTCCGGAAGGCCATTTGTTCATGGTCGGCGACAACCGCAACAATTCATACGACAGCCGCGAGCTGTCCGGCCATTGCCCCCCGATCAACGGCGTTGTCGATCGGGCCGGTTGCCCGTTGCGCGGCGATCCGGATGACGCCTCGGTCGGGTTTGTGCCCATCGATCACCTGATCGGACGGGCCGATACGGTTCTACTGACTTTCCATCGCTGCCAGTTGCAGGACGAGGCGTCCTGCCGGAAACGGGTCTGGCATCCGCTTTGAACCCGGGTTGGCGCTTGCCCCGGCGGGGCAACGCCGCTAGTCGGAGGGCGAGGGCCGCAGGCCCACCGGAAACCACACCGACGGGGAAGGACGATGCCAGAAACGACATCGGCTCGATCGACGCGCGGACCCATCATTGTCTCCCGTCACGGCCGGCCGGCGCTCGACCGGCGGGCGGGGCCACGACTGGCTTGGCGCGACTATGTCCAGTGGTGGGACCGGTATGAAGCAGGTCCGCTGGCCGATGACCAGGAGCCGCCCCGGGCCTTGATGGACATCGTCGCTGACGCTGACGTGGTGTTTGCGTCCGGCCGGCTGCGGGCCCAGCAGACCGCCGCCCGGGC
>JBGSOU010000136.1:0-2574 GCA_041739025.1 Hyphomonas sp. | reverse complement strand
CCACGGGGCCTGCCGGCCCGGCAGGACCAGCGGCTCCGGCGGCCGTTTCCGGCGCCGCGCCTTCCTTTTGCCCGCAGGCGACCAGTAACAGAGCCCCAGCGAGCACCCAGCCGAATCTCATGACCCTCTCCCGGAAATGCGTCATCGTAGATGGTCGTGACGTAAAACAATAGCAAGAATGTGGCCGAGGCGCTTGGCTTTTCGTCCGATTTGATGTCGAAAGCGGCTTTCCCAGCCCCGGAAGGCCGAGTTGCCCATGACCGCCCCAGTTGTCCGATTCGCCCCCTCACCCACCGGCCGCCTGCACGTCGGCAACGTGCGCACGGCGCTTGTGAACTGGCTTTTCGCGTCCGGCCAGGGCGGCAAGTTCATCCTGCGGATCGATGATACTGACCTTGAACGCTCCACCAAGGAGAATGAGGCCATCCTCAAGGAAGACCTCACCTGGCTCGGCCTGACCTGGGTGGAGACGTTCAACCAGTCGGACCGGTTCGGCATCTATGAACTGGCCGCCGAAAAGCTGCGCGCCCTGGGCCTGCTCTATCCGGCCTACGAGACCGCCGAGGAGCTGGACGTGAAACGCAAGATCGCCCAGTCGCGCGGGCGTCCCCCCGTCTATGACCGGGCGGCGCTGAGCCTGACTGCAGCCGACCGCGCGAAGCTGGAAGCCTCGGGCGTCAAGCCCCACTGGCGGTTCAAGCTGTCGGGCGAGCGGGTCGAATGGAACGACCTTGTGCGCGGGCCGCAGAGCATCGACACGTCCTCGGTGTCGGACCCCGTGCTGATCCGCGAGGATGGCAGCTTTCTCTACACGCTGCCCTCCGTGGTCGACGATATCGAAGCCGGCATCACGCATGTCGTGCGCGGCGAGGACCATGTGACCAATTCCGGCGCGCAGATCGAGATCTTCCTGGCCCTCGGCGGCAAGGCGCCCGAGATGGCCCACATGCCGCTGCTGGTCGGCGCCGATGGCTCGGCGCTGTCGAAGCGGATCGGCTCGCTGTCGGTGGGCCAGCTGCGCGACCAGGGCATCGAGGCGATGGCGATCTGCAGCCACCTCGCCAAGCTCGGCACGTCCGACAATATCGAGCCGCGCGCGAGCCTGGCCGAACTGGCGGGCGAATTTGCCTTCTCGAAAATTGGCCGCGCCCCGGCACGCTTCGACGAGGCCGACCTCGAGAACCTCAACGCCGCGCTGGTGCACGCGCTCCCCTTTGCCGAGGTGAAGGACCGCCTCGCCGCGCTTGATCCGAGGGCGGACAATGAAGCCTTCTGGCTAGCGGTTCGGGAAAACTGCGCGCGCGTCTCGTCGGCGAAGCCCTGGGTGGAGGTCATCTTCGGCAAGGCTGTGCCGGACGTGGCCGAAGATGACCGGGAATTCATCAGCGGCGCCGGGGCGCACCTGCCCGAAGGCGAGCTGACCGCCGCCAGCTGGGGCGAATGGACGAATGCGCTGAAGGCCGCCACTGGCCGCAAGGGCAAAACCCTCTTCAAGCCGCTGCGGATGGCCCTGACCGGCATGGAGCACGGCCCGGAAATGGCCGCCGTGCTGCCGCTGATCGGCCGGGCGAAAGTGCTGGAGCGGCTGGGTTAGTCACACCCCTCGTCCAGACACGAAACACTTTGCACGTCCCGCCCCTCGGCGAGGCCCCGCACCCAATCCACGGCCCGCACGCCGCCTGTTTCCGTCGTGTACAGACGGTCGTAGCGCAGCAGCGTGTGGTCCTTGCCGGAGGCCGAATAGGACCGGAAGTTCGGAATATCCGCCGCCAGCTCGTCAAGGTTTGCCTGCAAGAGGCCGCGGACGGGATCGGTGACGCCCATCAGGCCGAGGAACATCTGCTGCACCTCGTCATCGACATTGTTGAACTGGTGCATCCGCATGTCCGGATGCCGGGCAGCGGTGACACGAAAGAAGTCCTCGGTCGTGAACGCCGCGCGGTCGAACGCCGCGAGTTCCGGCCAGTCCGGCATGTGGGTGAACGTGCCCCAGGCCTCCAGAAGTCCCGAGACCGCTCCGGCACGGTATCCGCCCGCTCCGCCGCCATACTGGACAATCTCCGCCTGCGGATAATGATCTGCCACCACGCCTGCATAGAAGGGAGACGCGATCGCCCCGGCGCTGCCGCCGCCGACGAAGACGCGGGACGGCGCCGGATAGTTCGCATATACCCAGTCCAGCGCCGACTGGACATTCGCCCTGCCCCGGTGATGGATGGTCAGTTCCTTGCCGGTGCTGGTCGTGTAAGTGGCGTCCCGGGCGCCGAGATGCGCGTCGCCGGTGCAGTAGGACACGAACACCTGCGTCCAGCCGGCGAAGGGGTTTTCGGGATTGGCAGAATCGAAGGCGCCGCCCTTGGTCCCCGCAGTGTTGGCATCCATGTCGGCGAACGGCGTGTAGGCATTGGCGCCAAGGGCGGGGTCGCACAGGTCGCCGGACCAGCACGCGCCGCCGCCATTGAGGAAGATCATTACCCGCGACGGATCGGCAGGCCGGACCTGGAACTGGTAAGGCGTGCCGGTCGCGCAGAGCGTGTCACCGCCGGGCGCAATGGTCATCCAGGGCGCGGCGCC
>JBGSOU010000118.1:0-1729 GCA_041739025.1 Hyphomonas sp. | reverse complement strand
TCGCGCTTGTCTAAGCGGTTGCAGGCGCCGGGGCAAGACAGGCGAGGTGCCGGGCCTCTTTGCCGCTCTTTGCTCGGCGTGGCCGGTCTGGCAGGATGGCATCGCCACGATGCGCCCCGGGAGGCCCCTGACGATGACATTTGACCCCGAGATCGGCCGCTGCCGCTGCGGCAGGGTGGAAATCGAGATTTCCGCTCCGCCATTCATGACAGCCGCCTGCCATTGCCGTGGCTGCCAGCGGATGAGTTCCAGTGCCTTCTCGCTGTCGGCCATCGTCGCGGAGCCGCATTTTCGCCTGCGCCAGGGCGTACCGGTCAAGGGCGGGCTGAAGGGGCCGCAACTGGACCACTATTTCTGCCCCGACTGCATGACCTGGATGTTCACCCGGATCACGGGGATGGAGGGGATGGTCAATGTCCGTCCGACGATGTTCGACACCCTGCGCTGGTGCGAGCCCTTCATCGAGACGATGACTTCGGAGCGCCTGCCCTGGGTCACGACGCCCGCCCGGCACCGGTTCGAGGCCTTTCCGCGGCCCGAGGATTTTCCAAAGCTGATTGCCGAGTTCGCGGCCGAGCGGTTGTAGGATCGAACTCCACCGACAGTGCGGAACTGCGCCCGCCGGAAGCCGGGGGTTTCACACCCCCGGACCCCCGTGGGGTACTTTGACCAAAGAGAAGCCGGCGGCAGCAAATGACCCGATGTGCGCCTAACTTTCAACCTTCCGCAGACGCCGGAACAGGTCTGCGATGCGCTCTGCGTCGATATTGGCGAAGGCGATGCGGAGTTGGCGACCGCCTTCGGGGTGGCTGTCTGGCTGGAACATCGTGCCCGGCAGCATCAGGATTGCGGCCTCGTGCAACAGACGTTTCGCCAGCACGTTCGAGGGCAGGGCAAAAGGATGCTCCGCATAGGCGAAGTAGGCGCCGCAACCCAGAAGTTGCCAGCCGTCGAGCGCGGTGAATCCTTCGATCATGGCTGTGCGGCGGGCGAGGATTTCGGCGCGCTCGCCCGCGACCCATTGCGCGAGATGGCGCAGGCCCCAAAGCGCGCCGATCTGGCCAAGCTGGTTCGGGCAGATGGCAACGGTATCGAGGAACTTCTCGACCTCGGCCAGCCGGGCGGCATCGGCGATCATCGCGCCGACGCGGTGGCCGGTCAGCCGGAACGCCTTGGAGAAGGAATAGAGATGGACCAGCGTGCCGCGCCAGTCGGGATCGGTGAAAAGATCATGCGGCGCGCCGGTGCGGCTGTCGAAATCGCGGTAGGTCTCGTCGAGGACGAGCGCGAGGCCCCGGCGCCGGGCGAGGTCGTAGAAGGCGCGGACGGTCTCGGCCGGATATTCGACGCCGCCGGGGTTGTTCGGGGTGACGAGGACGATGGCGCGGGTGCGCGGCGTGATCAGCGCCTCGGCGGCAGCGGCATCCGGGATCAGACCGGGACCGGCGGGCAGGGGAACCGTCGTGACCCCCTGCATGTCGAGCCACATCTTGTGGTTGAAATACCAAGGGGTTGGCAGGATGACCTCATCCCCCGAGGCGGCGATGGTGGACATCGCCGCGCAGAAGGCCTGATTGCAGCCTTGCGTGATTGCGACCTCGTCCGCGGCGATCCGGCCGCCATAGATCGCCGTCCATTGCGCCGCGAGTTCGGCGCGCAGGGCGGGCAGGCCAAGCACCGGGCCATAGAGATGCGCCTCCGGGTCGTTCAGCGCCGCTTCGGCCAGCGC
>JBGSOU010000114.1:0-9267 GCA_041739025.1 Hyphomonas sp. | reverse complement strand
TGGGATTTCGACTATGTGCTGCTCGACTTCCTGGGCGACGTGGTCTGCGGCGGCTTCGGCCTGCCGATCGCCCGCGACATGTGCCAGAAGGTCATCGTCGTCGGCTCGAACGACCTGCAATCGCTCTACGTCGCCAACAATGTCTGCTCGGCGGTCGAATACTTCCGCAAGATGGGCGGCAATGTCGGCGTGGCCGGCATGGTGATCAACCGGGATGACGGCACCGGCGAAGCCGCCGCTTTCGCAAACGCCGTCGGCATTCCGGTGCTGGCCACGATTCCCGCAAATGACGACATCCGCCGCAAGTCGGCCAATTACCAGATCGTCGGCACCGGCACATCGGAATGGGGCCCGCTCTTCTCGGAGCTCGCCGCCAACATCCACGGCTCGGTTCCGAACCGCCCGAACCCTCTGACATCAGACGGTCTTCTCGGTCTTTTCTCGTCGAAGGATACCGGCGGCGACATCGTTCTGGAGCCCGCCACTGTCGCCGACATGTGCGGCGTGGCCGAAGCGGAAAAGCGCACGCTTGAAGTTGTGTACGAGGAAATCTGAGCACGATGTCGTCCCGCCGCACCCTGCTTGAACATCGCGAACGCCCGGCGGCCCCGGCCGTCGCTGCGGCGCCGCCGGTGGCGGAAGCCTCCGGTTGCCACGGCGGCAAGGAAGAAATGCTCAAGGCTGCGAAAGCGGCTGGCAAGAGCGAGGTGCTGGATCAGTACGCGAAGGATTATCCGCAAGGCCCGCACGACCAGCCGCAAAGCATGTGCCCGGCCTTTGGTTCGCTCCGCGTCGGCCTGCGCATGCGCCGCACGGCGACGATCCTCTCCGGCTCGGCCTGCTGCGTCTATGGGCTCACCTTCACGTCGCATTTCTATGGCGCCAAGCGGTCGGTCGGCTATGTGCCGTTCAACTCCGAAACGCTGGTCACCGGCAAGCTCTTCGAAGACATCAAGGAAGCGGTCGAGAAAACCGCTGACCCCGCGCTCTACGATACGATCGTCATCACCAATCTCTGCGTGCCCACCGCGTCCGGCGTACCGCTCCGCCTGCTGCCGGACGAAATAAATGGTGTGCGGATCATTGGCATCGACGTGCCGGGCTTCGGCATTCCGACGCATGCCGAGGCCAAGGATGTTCTCGCTGGCGCGATGCTCGCCTATGCCCGCAAGGAAGCGCTCACCGGGCCGGTTGCGCGCGCCGCCAATGACACGGCGCACCTGCCGAAAGTCACGCTGCTCGGGGAAATGTTTCCCGCCGATCCCGTCATCATCGGTCGGATGCTCGAGCCGCTTGGCCTCGCGGCTGGCGCCACTGTGCCGACGCGTGAATGGCGCGAACTCTACACCGCCCTTGATGGCGCGGTCGTGGCGGCGGTCCATCCGTTCTACACCGCCTCGGTCCGCGAGTTCGAGGCGGCCGGGCGCCCCATCGTCGGCTCCGCGCCGGTCGGACTTGATGGCACCGATGCCTGGCTGAAAGCCATCGGCGACGCGGCAAACGTGCCCGCCGGGAAGATCAATGCGGCCCGCAACATGTTCGGCGGCGCCATCGCCGCGGCCCTCGCCTCCAAGCCCATCCGTGGGCGGATCACGCTGTCCGGCTATGAAGGTTCTGAACTGCTGGTGGCCCGCCTGCTGGTCGAGAGCGGCGCGGACCTGCGCTATGTCGGCACCGCCCTGCCGCGCACCCGGTGGTCGGATCCCGACCGAGAATGGCTCGAATCCAAAGGCGTCCAGGTCCAGTTCCGCGCGTCGCTGGAGCAGGACCTCGCGGCGATGCACGAATTCAAGCCGGACCTCGCCATCGGCACGACCCCCGTCGTTCAGGCCGCCAAGGAACGCGCCATTCCCGGCCTCTATTTCACGAACCTCATTTCGGCACGCCCGCTGATGGGGCCGGCCGGCGCCGGCTCGCTCGCCGACGTGATCAATGCCGCCATCGCCGGCAAGGACCGGTTCGACGTGATGAAGGGCTTCTTCGAGGGCGTCGGCTCGGGTGACACGGCCGGCGTCTGGGAAGGTCAGCCGCCCGTCCACAAGGAATTCCGCGAGCACCAGCGCCGCAAGCTCGCCGCCAAGGCCAAAGCCGCCGCCAACCTGGAGGCGCCCACAGGATGCTGATCCAGGATCATGACCGGGCAGGGGGTTATTGGGGCGCCGTCTACGTCTTCACCGCCATCAACGGCCTCCAGGTTGTCATAGACGGCCCGGTCGGCTGCGAGAACCTGCCCGTCACCTCTGTCCTTCATTATACGGACGCTTTGCCGCCGCACGAACTTCCCATCGTGGTCACCGGTCTCGGCGAAGAAGAACTGGGCCAGCATGGCACCGAGGCCGCGATGAAACGCGCCCGCGCCGTGCTTGATCCCGAATTGCCCGCCGTCGTCGTGACCGGTTCCATCGCCGAGATGATCGGCGGCGGCGTCACGCCGGAAGGCTCGAACATCCAGCGCTTCCTCCCGCGCACGATTGACGAAGACCAGTGGCAGACGGCGGACCGCGCCATGCTCTGGCTCTGGACGGAATATGGCCAGACCAAGGGCCGCAATCCGAAGCCCGCGAAGAAGATTGAAGGCGCAAAGCCCAAGGTCAACATCATCGGCCCGGCTTACGGCATGTTCAACGGCCCGTCGGATCTCGCCGAGATCCGCCGTCTCATCGAGGGCATCGGCGCCGAGGTCAATCTCGCGTTCCCGCTCGGAAGCCACATCGCAGATGTCCGCAGGCTGATCGACGCCGAAGTGAATGTCTGCCTGTACCGCGAGTATGGCCGAAACTTGTGTGAAGCGCTCGGGAAGCCCTATCTCCAGGCGCCCATCGGCCTGCATTCCACCACGAAGTTCCTGCGCGCGCTTGGTGAGCTGACCGGTCTCGATCCGGAGCCCTTCATCGAGGCCGAGAAGCACTCGACCCTGAAGCCCCTCTGGGATCTCTGGCGCTCCGTCACGCAGGACTTCTTCGCCACCGCCAGCTTCGGCATCGTCGCCAACGAGACGCATGCCCGCGGCCTGCGCAATTTCCTCGAGACCGATCTCGGCATCCCGTGCCATTTCTCGGTCACCCGGGTCGCCGGCAAGAAAACGGACAATGACGCCGTGCGCGAGATGATCCGCACCAACGCGCCGTTCGTCCTGTTCGGCAGCTTCAACGAGCGCATGTACATGCAGGAAGCCGGCGCACGGTCGGTCTGGATTCCGGCTTCGTTCCCCGGCGCCATCATCCGGCGCCATACCGGCACGCCCTTCATGGGCTATTCGGGCGCGACCTATGTCGTGCAGGAATACTGCAACGCGCTGTTCGATGCGCTGTTCCACATCCTTCCGCTCGCCGCCACGCTGGACAAGGCCGAGCCCACACCGGCCCGCGCCGTGCAGATCGTCTGGGAAGACAACGCCAATGCCGAGCTGGACGCCTGCATTTCGAAGCATTCCGTCCTGACACGGATTTCCGCAGCAAAGCGTCTGCGCGATCACGCAGAAGCGCGCGCGGTCCGCGAGGGAACAGGGCGCGTCACACGCGAAACGGTCCGGCAAAGCCAGACCGAGCTGGAAGGGTATCGTGCGGCCTGATCCCAAAAGGGACAGGATGAGCCGCAGGTAAAACAAGGAGGAAGACTATGGCACTCATCAAGATGAACGCGGCACCGGATCCGCGCGACAGTGATCGCCAGGCGATGATCGCGTATGAATCGCTGATCTATCCTGTCTTCCTGATCGTTGCGATGCTGGGCAGGCTGTTGCCGCGCGCCGGTTCGAAGACGCGGGCTCGCCCGTCCACCTTCGCCGAAGCGGCAGACCGCACCCAGAGCGTCGTTCCATGGTTCTTCGTACACAGATGAGATCGAAGCGATCCTCAGTGTGCGATGGACACAAGCTTTTGGCGGACCGGGAAACCGGGGCGTCAATTGGACCGCAGCAGGGCGCTGGTGCGGTCGCAGACCTAGGCCCGAACGGAGAAAAGTAAATGGCCGATAATGCAAATGAAAGGACTGGGTCGCTGACTGGATTGACAGCGTCCGAAGCGCAGGAGTTTCACAAACTCTTTGTAGTGAGCTTCATCATCTTCACGCTGATCGCGGTCGGCGCCCACTTCCTCGTGTGGTCATGGCGGCCCTGGATTCCAGGTCCGAACGGCTACGCAATGATGGAAGACGGACTGAGACTCGCGAGCTCGCTCGTGAGCCTCAAGGCATAAAGGAGTACTGACACATGTGGAGACTTTGGCTTCTCTTCGATCCCCGGCGCGTTCTGGTGGCCCTCTCGGTCTTCCTCTTCGTGCTCGCATTGCTGATCCATTTCATCCTGCTCAGCTCACCCCGCTTCAACTGGCTCGGCACGTCGCCGGCCCCTGTTGCGGAGCTGACGGTTGATACGGTCCAGAGTGCCTGAACCATCGGTCGTGGCGCACGGGCTTCGTCCGTGCGCCGCCACCACATCATCCAAGACGGACATGGCGGCGCGAAGATACCGGTTTTTCCGGAGACGCGCCAAAGCAAGGAGGCTCGGCGATGGCGCTGCTCAATTTTGAAAGAAAATACAGGATTCGAGGTGGCACGCTGATTGGCGGCGACATGTTCGATTTCTGGGTCGGGCCGTTCTATGTCGGCTTCTTCGGCGTAACGGCAATCTTCTTCGCCTTTCTCGGCACGGCGCTCATTTTCCTGGGCGCGTCGATGGAGGGCACCTGGAATCCCTGGCTGATCAGCATTGATCCGCCCCCGCTCGAATACGGGCTGCAGCTTGCGCCGATGTCAGAGGGCGGCATCTGGCAACTGGTGACGATCTGCGCCATCGGGGCCTTCGGCTCCTGGGCTCTGCGCGAGGTCGAAATCTCCCGCAAGCTCGGCATGGGCCTGCACGTTCCCATCGCCTTCGGGGTCGCGATCCTCGCCTATGTGACCCTCGTCGTCGTCCGGCCGTTCCTGATGGGCGCCTGGGGGCATGGCTTTCCGTACGGGATCATGAGCCATCTCGATTGGGTCTCGAACGTCGGCTATTCATACGGAAATTTCCACTACAACCCGGCCCACATGATCGCGATCACGTTCTTCTTCACGACGTGTCTCGCGCTCGCCATGCATGGCGGCCTCGTCCTGTCGGCGACCAATCCCGGCCGCGGCAATACGGTCAAGACGCCCGAGCACGAGAACGCCTTCTTCCGCGATTACATCGGCTATTCCGTCGGCACGCTCGGTATCCACCGGCTCGGCCTCTTTCTCGCCCTCTCGGCCGGGATCTGGAGCGCCATCTGTATCGTCATCTCCGGCCCGCTTTACGAGGGCTCGTGGATTGATTGGTGGGATGGCTGGAAAAACCTCGCCATCTGGCGCGTGTAGGAGGATCAGATCATGGCAGACTATCAGAATATCTTCACCCAGGTTCAGGTCCGCGGCCACACGGATTACGGTGTTGTCGAGGGCGCGGGCGACGAGCCACGCTACAGGATCACCGGCTTCAGCCATTTCCTCGGCCGCATTGGCGACGCGCAGATCGGCCCGCTCTATCTCGGCTGGTCGGGGCTCGCCTCGCTGCTGTGCGGGTTCATCGCCATCGAGATCATCGGCCTCAACATGTGGGCCAGCGTCGGCTGGGATCCGATCAAGTTCTTCGGCCAGTTGCCCTGGCTGTCGCTGGATCAGCCACTCGCCGAGCACGGGCTCAAGCTCGCCATGCCGCTGCACGAAGGCGGATGGTGGCTGATGGCCGGTTTCTTCCTCACCTCCTCGATCATCCTCTGGTGGGTGCGGTCCTACCGGCGCGCGCTGCAGCTGGGCATGGGAACGCATGTCTGCTGGGCCTTCGCCGCCGCCATCTGGCTTTATCTGGTGCTGGGGTTCATCCGTCCCGTGATGATGGGCAGCTGGAACGAAGCGGTGCCATTCGGCATCTTCTCCCACCTCGACTGGACGAACAATCTCTCGCTCGTCTATGGCAACTTCTTCTACAACCCCTTCCACATGCTCTCGATCGTCTTCCTTTACGGGTCGGCGCTCCTGTTCGCGATGCACGGCGCAACAATCCTTGCGGTCGGGCGCTATGGCGGCGAACGCGAGATCGAGCAGATCACGGACCGGGGCACGGCGTCGGAGCGTGCTGCACTGTTCTGGCGCTGGACGATGGGCTTCAACGCGTCGATGGAATCCATCCACCGCTGGGCCTGGTGGTTCGCCATCCTCTGCCCGATCACCGGCGGCATCGGTGTGCTGCTGACGGGAACGGTTGTGGACAACTGGTTCCTCTGGGGCGCCGATAACGGGTTCGCCAAATTCTGATGCAGCTTGAAAGGCAGGCGGTCAACCGCCTGCTGGCTGCACGGGTCAACTGAGCTGGTGCCTCCCAGTGATCAAGGCCGGCTCCGGATCCTCCGGGGCTGGCCTTTTTTTGCGCGCAGACATAGGCACAAGGAATGCCTTGCGCCTACCTCTGTGCCGGGGCGCGCCCGTTCCCAGCTTTTCATCCCGGCCCAGGCCCGGCCTCAAAAGCCTCTGATTTTGTTGAAGGATACCGGTCCCCGCCTTCGCCGGGCTGGCGACAGCCTGAAGCTTTTTTCCGCGCCGCCAGTCCGGCGGGGTTCGGCGCAGGCGTATTGTTCCCGCCATGATCCCGCTGCGCGCCTTCCGGTCCCATCCCCGCTTTGCGCCGCTGTTCACCCATGTGGCGGCCGTCTTCTGGCCGATCCTCTGGTGGCAGTTGAACAGGCTGTTGAAGTGGTGCCAGCGCGAAGGCATCCCGGATGTCCTGTACTCGGTCAGCAGCTGGGGCTTCATCACCGTGCGCTACGCCGCCGACAAGCCCGGCTTGTTCTATCAGCCGCCCGCAAGAACCTTCCGCCCCCTGACGGAGGCGGGCTGGGAGAGTTCTGTGCCGGCAACCGCTTGTGTCTTGCAGGACCTCGCGGCCTGGCTCGCCCTTCTCCTTTCCTGCAAAGCGGGGGACGTGTCCCTGGACGCGCCGGAGGGGGCATTCACCCCCACGCCCAACACGTCCTAGCATCAAGAGCCTCACCTCCTGCGCGGCGGGGGAGGCATTCTGGGCGCCGCCCAACCCCTCTCCCATGAAATGGGTGAGGAGGGGCCTGCCGCCGGAGGTGGTGGGATGTGAGGGTCTCGCCAGACAATTCGGCCTCACGGACCCGGCCAGCGCCCGCTGCGTCCGGCCGCAGGCGCTACCGCTTCAACAGACGCCAGGCGGACCACAAGCAGGCGAGATGCGTCAGCAGGCTGATCATCAGGAGGCTGCCGGTCACACGGTCATCGGCATCTGCAATGGCAAACCGGACGGCCGCCATCAGAAGCGCGCCGGAAACCAGAAACCAGAAGAGCGGCACGGCCCAGGGCCGGTGTCCCTTCCGCGCCAGCAGGGCCGCCAGCAGCGCAAACTCCGCCGCCACGCCGAGCAGCACGAGATCGAACATCCAGGGGTCAAGGGTCATCGCCGCTCCTGCCTTGAGTTCTGGCTCAACCGAACGGGCCGTTCAGCGCCACCACCTTGTAGTTCAGGTAGGCCGCAAACGTCACCCAGCCCAGATAGGGCAGCATCAAGAGGCTCGCGGTCCGCGAAAAGCGCGCGAGAAACACGGCGATCGCCGCCACCGAAATCCACAAGGTCGCAACTTCCGCCAACGCCCAGTCCGGCCGGCGCAGCGTGAAGAACACCGCGCTCCAGGCGATGTTCAGCACCGCATTGATGAAAAAGAAGATGACCAGCAGCGAGCGGTCGCGCTGCGTCCGGGCATCCCGCCAGCCGATCGTTGCCGACAGCGCCGCGAGTGCAAAGATGATTGTCCAGCCGGGCGCGAAGGCCCAGTCCGGCGGATTGAGCGATGATTTTTCCAGCGCGCGGTACCACGCGTCGATCCGCGTCATCGCGCCGCCGGCCATCGCGGTGGCAAGCGCTGCGCCCGCCGCAACGAATAACGGGCGGCGGGGGATCACGTCTGTTTGGGCCGGGCAGGGGCAAGGCCGAGCAGGTGCGCGGTGTCCTTCAGGAAGATTCGCAGATGCGCCATGTGATCGGGCTTGCCGAGGCGCTTGTTGAGATAGGCGTCCCAGGTCAGGCGCTGCACGTCCTTGTCATTGCACATCGCCACAAAGCCTTCGCGGCGCTTGTCGGACCGGTACCAGAAATGCTGCATGATCCCGAGAATCATGAACACCTGCCCGTGCGCCTTCATGTAGCGTTTGCGTGTCGCGGCCAGCGCGCGCACATCACCCGTCTCGATCAGTGCACGGATGGCCGTCGCTGCCTCGCGCCCGCCCAGCATGGCATAGTAGATACCTTCGCCCGAAGCCGGCGCCACGACCCCGGCCGCATCGCCCGCCAGCAAAACGTCGCGGCCATTGTCCCAGCGTTTCAGGGGTTTTAGCGGAATCGGCGCGCCTTCCTTGCGGACAAGCTCCGCGTCATCGAGGCCAATGTCCCTGCGCAGCGTGCGGATCGCATCGCGCAGCGAGAAACCCTTGTTGGCGCTACCGACACCGACGCTTGTTGTCTCGCCATGCGGGAACACCCAGGCATAGAAATCCGGCGACAGGCGGCCCTGATAATAGATGTCGCAGCGCGCCGGATCGAAGCCGTCGGTCTGTTCCGGAGACTTGATGATTTCGTGATAGGCGAACACGCATTTCGTCTCGCCGCCGCCGGGAATCGCTTCGGCCGCAACGCGCGACTTTGCGCCGTCTGCGCCGATGACCGTGCGGGTCCGGATCCGGACCGTGTCGGATCCATCGTCCTTCGGCTTGTAGACAATATTGGCCAGGCCGTCCGCTTCGCGCTCGATATGGGTGAAGCTTCCGGCGCGCCGTTCGCATCCGGCCTTTGCGGCCCGGGCACGCAGCCATTCGTCGAAGTGTTCGCGGTCCACCATGCCGACCGCGCCGCCCTCGACCGGCATGTCCACCACCCGCCCCGAAGGCGCAATCATCCGCGCGGCGCGGGCACGTGCGACGATCACGCTTTCCGGAATGTCGAAGTCCTCGATCAGGCGCGGCGGGATCGCGCCGCCGCAAGGCTTGATGCGGCCGGCCTTGTCCAGAAGCAGCACGCGGCGCCCGGCCTTCGCGAGATCGTGTGCGGCGGTTGCGCCCGCCGGTCCGCCGCCGACAATCACGCAGTCATAGATGTCGTCAGTGGACTGAGGGGTCATGTCGGTTCTCCGGTTCGGACGGCCAGGAATTCATGGCTGGGCAAGGCAGGCAGGCGGCGTGTATCGGTGCTCGTCTCGCCGACGCGAAGGGCGAGGGCCGCGGCGACGAGGAAGGTCAGGC
>JBGSOU010000099.1:0-2111 GCA_041739025.1 Hyphomonas sp. | reverse complement strand
GATTGCCCGCGCGATGCTGGAAGACATTGGCCCGCGCCTGCAGGCGGGCGCAGTGGTCCACAAGGTCACCGTGCGCGGCAAGGGCCTGCGCGAAGGTGACCTCGCCGAGGCCCTCGGTCGGATCGCGCAGGAGGCGCCGGGCGTCGGGATCGGGTCCTATCCCTGGTACGGCGCGATTGACGATCATGGCGTGGCGCTGGTCGCGCGCTCGGTCGATGCTGCCGCACTGGCCGCCGTGCAGGCGCGACTGGAAGACCTTGCCCGAACCCTTGGTGTCGAACCGGAGACCCTGCCATGACCCTGATCACCCGCACCCCGGTGCTCTGGACCCTCTTTGCACTGATGATCGCGATCACGGTCCTGTTTGGCGCGCTGGCGCCGATGGCCGGCGGGCAGTTCCTGGACTTTGCGTCCGACCCGGCGGAGTCGCGGGCACTGTTTGAAGCGATGACGCCCGCCCAGCGCACCGCGCATTTCTGGATCACCGTCCTCGTCGATACGGCCTATCCGCTGTCCTTCGGCCTGTTCTTTGCCGGAATGGCGTTGCGATTCTTCGGCAAGTGGGGCCGGCTGGCCGCCATTCCGGGCTTCGCGGTGCTGGTCGTGGACCTGACCGAGAACACCCTGCAGGCAATCACCCTGTCGGGCGCCGCCTATGTGCTGGAGCCCAAGGCCTGGGTGTCGCCGCTGAAGATGAACCTGTTCTATCTGGCCGCCCTGATCGCGGTGGCGGGTCTGCTGGCCGGCCTCTACCGGCGGGTGACCCAGGCCAGGGCCTGACCGCCGCCCCGACGTCAGGCTTGGCGCCGGGCGCCAGCTGGCGGTATCAAGGGGGCAGATCCAGCCGCAAGGGAACGCCGCCATGTCCGAACACATCGTCCTCATCGAGCGCCACGGCGCCGTCGCCCTGGTCACGCTGAACCGTCCGGACGCGCTGAACGCGTTGAACCGCGCGCTGCGGGCCGAGATCGTACGGGTGTTCAACGAGCTGAAGGACGACGAGTCGATCCGCGCCGTGGTGCTGACCGGGGCCGGGCGCGCCTTCACGGCGGGCATCGACCTCAAGGAAGCCGGCCAGACGGGTTTTGCCCTCGGCGCGGACGAGGACTCCAAGTCGATCAACATGGCCGCCGCGCTGGAGGCCTATCCCTGGCCCATCATTGGCGCGATCAACGGCTTCGCCATCACCGGCGGTTTTGAACTCGCCCTGATGTGCGACGTGCTGCTGGCCTCCGAACACGCCAAGTTTGCCGACACGCATGCCCGCGTAGGCATCGTGCCGGGCTGGGGCCTGTCGCAGAAACTCTCGCGCCTGATCGGCATCAGCCGCGCCAAGGAACTCTCCTTCACCGGCAACTTCCTCGATGCGCACATGGCCGAGCGCTGGGGCCTCGTGAACCGGGTCTACCCGGCCGCCGAACTGGTGCCGGCCGCGCTGCAGCTCGCCGCCGAGATGACCGGCACGCAGCCGGTGCTGCTGAAGAAGTACAAGGCGCTGATCGATGACGGCTTCGGCATGACCTTCGCTGCCGCGATGAAGGAAGAAGTCAAACGCTCGATCGAGCATTCGGCCTCGGTCTCGCCGGAATCGGTCGAAGAAGCCCGCAAGCAGGTGACCGCGCGCGGGCGGGACCAGCAGGGCTAGTCTGCAAAGGCGTAGGCATCCATTCTCAGTACGCTGAAGGTCAGAGACTGGTGCAGGTGGGCCGCCGGGGCGCCTGCACCAGCGCCAAGCGCGACGAACAGGGGCAGGAGATGCTCCTCGGTCGGATGGTTGCGGGCCGCGTTCGGGGCGAGGCGGCGGTAGTTGACGAGATCGTCCTTGCGGCCCTCCGCCAGCGCCTGGACCATCCAGTCCGCAAACTCGCGCACCCAGGCCGGTTCCTCGTTCGCTCCGCGCCAGGCGACTGAGCGCAGGTCATGCGTGAAACTGCCGCTCGCGAGGATCAGAACGCCTTCGTCGGCCAGGGCGCGCAGCGCCTCGCCCAGCTTCAGGTGGTGCAACGGGCCGAGCGCCGTTTGCACCGACAGCTGCAGCACCGGAATGTCATGGGCAGGATACATCAGCTTCAGCGGCACCCAGGCGCCGTGATCCAGCCCGCGCGCGGTGT
>JBGSOU010000068.1:0-2443 GCA_041739025.1 Hyphomonas sp. | reverse complement strand
ACGTGCGCGACCGCGCGTCGATTGACCGGGCGCTGGACGGCGCGGACGCGGTGATCAACCTGGTCGGCATCCTCTACGAAAGCGGCAAGCAGACCTTCAAGGGCGCCCATGCCGACGGCCCGGCGCTGATTGCCGAAGCCGCCGCCGCAAAGGGCATCACGCGGTTCATCCAGGTTTCGGCCATCGGCGCGAGCGCGGCGTCGAAATCTCCCTACGCAACCTCGAAAGCGGCCGGCGAAGTGGCCGTGCGCGCGGCGATCCCGACGGCGACGATCCTGCGCCCCTCCATCGTGTTCGGTCCGGAAGACGATTTCTTCAACCGGTTTGCGGCGATGGCCCAGTCGGCGCCGCTGCTGCCCGCCATTGGCGGCGGCAAGACAAGATTCCAGCCGATCTATGCCGGCAATCTCGCCGACGCCGTCGCCGCCGCGACCGGCTCTGCCGCCGCCGAAGGCAAGACGTTCGAGCTGGGTGGCCCGACCGTCTACACGTTCAACGAATTGTTCGACGTGATCCTCAAGATCATCGACGAGAAGCGCTTCAAGATCGGCTTGCCCTTCTTCATTGCGCGGCCGCTCGGTTATCTGACCGGCGCGGTCTGGCGGTATCTGCCGCCCTTCTCATGGGGCATGCTGGGCGCCCCGCCCTTTACGGGGTCGCAGATGGAGCTGCTGAAGGACGACAATGTCGTGGCCGAAGGCGCGCTGACGATGGCGGACCTTGGCGTGACCGAACTGGAAACGGTCGAAGCCGTTGTGCCGCGCTACCTGTGGCGTTTCCGCAGCTACGGCGAATTCCACAAGCCTAGCGAAGCCTAGGTCATCGGGATCGGCATCATCGCGAGCAGCGCGATGCCGAGCAGGATGCGATAGGCGACGAAGGGCAGGAAGCTCATCCGGCGCACCAGCGACATCAGGATATAGATGGCCACAAGGCCGGACAGGGCCGAGCCGATGCCGATGGCGATGGCTTCCGACGCGGAGACGGTGACGATGCCGACTTCGTTGCCGAAGTAGAATTCCGCAATCATGTACAGGCCGACCGCCGAGAGGACCGGCGCGCCGACCAGCATGCCGAATTTGGCAGCGTCGGGCCGCGAGTAGCCGAGGGCGCGGGCGGTGGTCATGGTGATGCCGGAGCGCGAGGTGCCCGGCAGGATGGCGGCAATCACCTGCACGGCGCCGATCATCACGGCGTGGACAGGGGTCAGATCATCCAGGGTGCGGGTGCGCTTGCCGAAAATGTCGGCAAGGCCCAGCAGGATGCCGAAGCCGATCAGCGGGATCGCAACGCCGTGCACCGAGCGGACGGCGGCGTTCATTTCGTCGGTGATCAGCAGCTTGGCGGCGGCCAGGCCGAGGATGGTGAGCGGCAGCGAGGCGAGCAGGTTCATCGCGAGGCGTTCGCCGGGGCTCAAGGGCCGCCTGGAGCTCAGCGCGCCCGGCAGGGCGAACACGCCCACGAGGGCTTCGCCGATCTCCTTGCGGAAATAGATCAGCATCGAGGCCACGGTGCCGAAATTCGCGACCGCGTTGATCAACAGTTCGTCGCGCCCGACATAGCCGAAATAGTCGGCGGCGATCAGCACGTGGGCGGACGAGGAGACCGGCAGCCACTCGGTAATGCCCTGCACGATCGAGATGATGATGATCTGGAGAAGGGACATGGACGGCACACCGCTGGACGAACGCTGACCTGCCCTTAGCGCAGAAAAGTGAAGGAATGAATCCCGGGCCGCAGGCCGGCCGGGAAATGCAGGGTCGGACCGTCGAAACAAGGCACGGCTCACCGAAATACCAAAATGATATGTATTGTCTAAAAACGAGTCGCACGACGTAGAAAACTGCAGCGAAAACGGCTATATACAAATCGAATTGATATGCGCCCTTCAGATCGGACTTGGCTTGGCGGCTTCAGCGCCTTAACAGCAGGTCTCGCGCCTGCGGGCGCGGGTTTGTGCGACGACAGGGAGTGGCCGGTATGGCGGAACGTATGCTGCAGTTCACGAAAGTGTCCCGGTCGATGCCGGACAAGCGCGCGGCATCTGCGCGCGCGGCGGACTTCGATGAAATCTATGCAGACTTCTCTCCCGAGGCGGCGCACGCGCAGGCGAGCCGCTGCTCCCAGTGCGGCGTGCCGTTCTGCCAGCAGGGCTGCCCGCTGCAGAACAACATTCCCGACTGGCTGAAACTGGCCGCCGAAGGGCGGATGGAAGAGGCCTGGCGCGTCTCTTCGGCCACCAACAACATGCCGGAAATCTGCGGCCGCATCTGCCCGCAGGACCGTCTCTGCGAAGGCATCTGCACGATCGAGCAGTCCGGCCACGGCACGGTGACGATCGGCTCGATCGAGAAATACATCACCGACACCGCCTGGGCCGAAGGCTGGGTTCAGCCGATCAAGCCGCCGCGCGAGCGCGCGCAGTCGGCCGGCATCATCGGGG
>JBGSOU010000065.1:0-1637 GCA_041739025.1 Hyphomonas sp. | reverse complement strand
GATCCGGTCGCGTTGCCGCGGGCCTGCAAGAACGCGGCGGAGATCAAGGGCACGACTGCGGCCCATGCCCGCGACGGCGCCGCGCTGACGCGCTTCCTGCACTGGCTGGATACCGAAGCGCAGTCGGGCGAGGTCACCGAGATCGAAACGGTGATGAAGCTGGAAGCGTTCCGCGAAGATCTCGGCAACCTGAACGACCTGTCCTTTCCGTCGATCTCCGGAGCGGGGCCAAACGGAGCGCTGCCGCATTACCGCGTCTCCACGGCGTCGGACCGCAAGCTGGCGCGGGGGTCGCTCTACCTGATCGACAGCGGCGGCCAATACCTGGACGGGACGACCGATGTGACGCGGACCGTGCCGATCGGTCAGCCGTCGGACGATATGGTGCGCCACTACACGCTGGTGCTGAAGGGGCATATTGCCCTGGCGGCTGTGCGCTTCCCGGCGGGAACCACCGGCACGCACCTGGATGTGCTGGCGCGCCACGCCTTGTGGCAGGCCGGGCTCGATTACCAGCATGGCACGGGCCACGGCGTCGGCGTGTATCTCGGGGTGCATGAAGGCCCGCACCGGATTGCCAAGCCCTGGAACGCGGTGCCCCTGATGCCGGGCATGATCGTCTCGAACGAGCCGGGATTCTACAAGGCCGGCGCTTACGGAATCCGGATCGAGAACCTGCAATATGTGACGCCTGCGGAGGACATTCCGGGCGGCGAGATTCCGATGCTCGGCTTCGAATGCCTGACCTTTGCGCCGCTGGCGCGGCGATTGATCGATGTGAAGCTGCTGACGAAGGATGAGCGCGCCTGGGTCAATGACTACCACAAACGCGTCTGGAGACTGCTGAACCGCAAACTTGAAGGCGACGTGAAGGACTGGCTGAAAGCAGCCTGCGCGCGGATTTGAGTGAGACGAGGCGTTCGGTGTCCCCGGTCTTGTGGCCGACCTGACCCGATGGGTCAGGTGAGGCCGAGCGCCTTGAGGCTGGCCGCCACACCTTCCGTGCGCGGACGCATGTCATCAGCGATGTGGGCGTGGGTCGGGATGTAGAAGAGGCCGAGGTCCAGGCCCTTGAGGGCGATCTCGGCGCAGCGTTCGGGCAGGATGATGTTCATCTCCGGCGGCAGGTCGTTCGGGTCCGGAATGTGTCTGGCGATCAGCGGCGTGTAGACGCCGCCAGGCATCAGCACGTGGACGTCCATTGTCTCGCCGCGCAGGTCTTCGCGCAGCCATTCGGCCAGGATCAGCACCCCGTGCTTGGTGGCGGCATAGGCGCCGAGGCCGTTGCGGCGCACGGCGTCCGGCAGGCTGAGCGAGTTTTCCGAACCTGTGATCATCAGGCGGCCGCGCTGGCCGGCTTCGGCGAGCCGGGCGGCGTAGGCCTGCGCCATGCGAAAGGGTGCGAACAGGTTGACGGAGAAAAGATCCATCGCCGCCTCATCGAACGGCTCCTTCGTCATCCGCTTGTTGCGGCCATAACCGGCATTGGCGCAGACGAGGTCGAGCCGGCCGGTCCAGTCGAAGGCTTCATTGACGACACGGGCCGCGTCTTCGGGTTTGGCGAGATCGCAGGCGACGGTGCGGCCGCTCAGGCCGTTCGCAACCTCTTCGGCGGCGCCGGCCTGCCGGTCGGCAAC
>JBGSOU010000039.1:0-2127 GCA_041739025.1 Hyphomonas sp. | reverse complement strand
TCGCCGATCGAGCGGACATTGCCCCAATAGGTGCCGATGCCGCCGCCGTTCGAGGCGAGCCAGACGTTCTCGGTCCAGGTCTCGACGATATCGTCCAGCGAATCGCCGACCTGATTGAGGAAACAGGAGATCGGCAGGCCGCGATCCGCGCCGCCGTTCGACAGGACCGGCGTCGCCGGCATGAACCAGAGCTTCGAGATGTAGTCGTAGAGGCGCTGGGCATGCGCTGCGTCATCGGCATAGGCCGACGCCACGCGGGCAAACATGTCCTGATAGGTCTCGCCCGGCAGCAGATAGCGGTCGTCCAGCGTCTTCTTGCCAAAATCGGTCAGCAGCGAATCGCGCGACGGATCGGTGGTGATCCCGTGGCCCTGAACCAGCGTGATTTTCGCTTCGGTGCCCGCTTTCGGCTTACCCTTGCGGGCGGCCTCCTTAGCGACGGATTGTGCGTTGGTTGCCGACATGGCCACCCTCCTGAATCTTCCTGCTTTTACTGGGTTTTTAGAGCGTTCAACCAAATATGGTTTCGCGCCTCTTCCCTGACACTACATATAGTGTCCGAAGGTTAATTTCCGGTCAACGCTCCATTTTACAAATCCGTCAAAGAGGCGTGGAAATCTTATGAACAAAAGGTTAACGCGCCCGTCCCACGCGGCGTTCCCGGCCGTCTTGCACCGGCTGCGGCGAATTCGCAATTCTCATGACCCGGCGAAAAAACTAAGGCCGTTCGCGATGGCTTGAAACGTGCAATCAGCTCGCCTTCAACACCGCTTGCCCGGACCTTCGCGGTTCATGTGCCAAGGAAATCCAGATGAAGCTCGACAACCTGCAGGTTCTGAGGGCGATCGCGGCCTACGCGGTCGTGCTTGTTCATGTCGAGGACATTGAGGCAAAGCGTTTCGACGGCCGGATCCTGGGGGATTGGGCCAATGCCGGCTTGTGGGGCGTGGACCTGTTTTTCGTGATTTCGGGATTTGTCATGGTCCTGGTGTCACAAAACACGCTGGGCAGCGCGCGCGACGCCGGCAAGTTTCTCTGGTCACGGGCGACGCGGATCTATCCACTGTGGTGGATCTGCCTGTCCGCCCTCGTCCCGATCTGGCTGTTCCGGCCTGAGCTGGTCTATGGCGGCACCCAGCACGAGATCAATTTCCTGAAGGACTACCTGCTGATTCCGAAATCCGAGAGCCCGCTGCTTCAGACGGGCTGGACGCTGATTCACGAGATGTATTTCTACATCGTCTTCGCCGCGCTGCTCCTAGTGCCGCTGGGCGGGCAGCGGCGCATCCTGTTGATCGCCGTCTGGGGCCTGCTGGCGGTGGGCGCCGGCTTCCTGCTGAACCCTTCGAAAGGCGACGCGCCGGTCTTGCGGTTGATCACCAGCCCGATGACATTGGAATTCGTCGCCGGCGCCTTCGCCGCCTACTTCTGGCAGGCGACCCGGGGCGCAATGGGCGCCACGGCCCTGATCGCCGGCGTGGTCGCCCTGGCCCTGGGATTCTTCGGCGACCTGAACGATACGCTGTCGGGCCTTGCGACGTCAGGCGTGAACCCGGATTGGGAGCGCGTGATCCTCTTCCTGCCCGGCGCGGCGCTGCTGACCTACGGCGCGGCATCGGTTGAACTGCGCCGGGGCTGGAAAGTCACGGGCCCGTTCGTCAAGCTCGGGGACTGGTCGTATTCGCTCTACCTGACCCACATGCTGTCGGCCAACGCCATCGGAGTGGCCTGGGGCGCTTTCGCGGTGCCCGGCCTCGTGGACAATGTGTTCGGTCTGGCGGCGGTGCTCGGAGGCTGCACGCTGGTGGGCTGGTTGAGCTTCAGGTTTCTGGAACAGCCGGTCATCCGGGCGGCAAAATCGATGTCCGGAAAGTTGTTCGCCTGACCCGGCCTGTCATCGTCCGGCTTGGGAAGCATCCGGCGCGGGAGGGTGGAGACAGGCAAACGACCCGGGCTGAAGCTCGTTAGGGCTGCTCGGTTCCCCGCCTGACCCGATTGGCGAGCGACCCGTCCGCCGCCTGCCTCCGAGGCGGTATATGCGCGGGCGCTCTTCGAATCGCAAGGGCCGGGCCGTTTTCAGTCGGGGCCGGCTCATCTCCGCGCGGGCGCAGGCTGGGACGCGGCTAG
>JBGSOU010000014.1:0-4098 GCA_041739025.1 Hyphomonas sp. | reverse complement strand
TCGCGATGTCCGGCGGGCCGGGATCGGCCGGCGCGCCGTTGCTGCTGGCAGCGTCCACCCTTTTCGCCTGCGCGGTTGCGCCTTTTGCCATGTCTGCGGCGCTGCGCTTGGCGGCAGACTAAGAGGAAGCTAGGTCAGATCCCCATGTGGTCGTTTTTTGCCAACCCGCACAAATTCCTGCGCCTGTCCGACTGGCTGGCGCCCGTCTTCTATGCCGCCGGGGCCGTGTGCATCCTCTGGGGTCTGTGGCAAGGCCTCTGGGTGGTGCCCAAGGATGAGTATCAGGGCGGCGACATCATGCGCGTGATGTTCGTACACGTGCCTGCCGCCTGGCTCGCGATGGCGAGTTACTCGGCGCTCGCGGTGGCTAGCTTCGTCTGGTTCATCTGGCGCCATGAACTGGCGGACATCGCCGCCAAGGCGATCGCCCCGCTCGGCGCGGTCTGGACGGCTCTGTGCCTGGCGACCGGCTCGATCTGGGGCAAGCCCACCTGGGGCACCTGGTGGCAATGGGACGACGCGCGGATGATGTCCGTGCTGTTCCTGTTCTTCCTGTTCCTCGGCTACATGGCCCTGCGCGCCGCAATGGACACCCGCCAGAAGGCGGCCCGGGCCGGTGCGATCCTCGCGATGGTCGGTGCACTCAACGTTCCGCTGATCAAGTTCTCGGTCGACCTGTTCACCTCGCTGCATCAGGACGCAAGCGTGATGACCGCCGAGGGGCCCAAGATGGCCGCCGTCTATCTCTGGCCGCTGATGATCAGCGCCCTGGGTCATTCCCTGCTGTTCGGCGGACTCGTGATGACGAGCATGCGAACGGAAATCCGCGACCGGCGGACGGCCCGCCTGCGCGCCGCTGCGCTTGAAGGAGGCTGAAACACATGCCCGAGTTCGACAAGAACGCCGCCTATATCTGGGCCTGCTTCGGCCTTGGCGCATTGATGATTCTCGCCACCACGCTGCAGGTGATCCTGGCCGCCCGCGCCGCGCGCAAGCGGCTGGCCGCGCTCGAAACCGCCAGCGACAAGGACGCCTGAAATGACCCGCTGGATCTTCGCGCTGCCGGTCGTCCTGCTGGTGCTGCTCGGCGTGCTCGGCGCCTGGCGGATGCTCTATCCGGCGAAGGGCGACTTCGAACGCGTCACGCGCGCCGCGCCGGAATTTGTCTTTGAGCTGAAGGAGGGCGGCGAGATTTCCTTCGCCCCGCCTCCCGGCGGCGAAACGGTCGCCGTGAACCTCTTTGCCAGCTGGTGCGCGCCGTGCGAGGCCGAGCATCCGATGCTGATGAAACTGGGCGCAGCCCATCCCGGCAAGCTCTACGGCATCCTCTACAAGGACAAGCCGGAGAATGGCGACGAATTCCTCGCCCGGCTCGGCAACCCCTTCACCACCATCGCCCTCGACCCCGAAGGCAAGGGCGGGCTCGACTTCGGCCTGACCGGTGTGCCGGAAACGTTTGTCATCTCGGGCGAGGGCGAAGTGGTGCTTCACATCTCCGGGCCGCTGGACGAAGCCTCGCTCCAAAAAGTAAGCGAGGCGCTGGGGGCGCCTCGCTCGTGATTTCAGATCCGTTCGGAAACGGAGCTTATTTCTTTTTCTTGGCCGGGGCTTTCTTGGCAGCTTTCGGCGCAGCTTTTTTCACAGCGGCCTTGGCCGGCGCTTTCTTGGCTTTTGCGGCCGGGGCCGCCGCTTTCTTTTCGGCGTCTTCCACGAGACCGCCAAGGCCTTGCATCAGCGCGTCCTGTTTGGCTTTCGCAAGGGTGGCGAAGAGGGCCATGTCCGCTTTGGTGACGGCCGGCAGGGCCTTGTCGAAGGCTTTCTTGCCTTTGGCGGTCAGCGAGACCGATTTGGCGCGGGCGTCGGTTTTCGAATCCGAGCGCTTGATCATGCCGCCGGTTTCCATGCGGGCGACCATGTCGGCGAGCGTCGAACGGTCGATGCCGGTGGCATTGACAAGATCCGACTGGCTGACACCTTCATTGCCCGACAGGGCGGCGAGGACGGAGAACTGGCGCAGCGTGAGGCCGGCCGATTTCAGGGCGGCTGCCGAGTGGTTGGCGGCGATCTGCTGGGCGCGGTGCAGGAGGTGGCTGGGCGAAGCGTTGAGGTTGTACGACATGGGAGGGGTTTCCGTTTTGCTAAGGATGAGGTCCGGGGAGGACGAGGGGCTTGAACAGGGTCAATCCACGTTGGGGGGCGTTAAACAAGAACCCCGTAGGCGGATCAATCGTATTCCCCATACAGGCGACAGGATAAAGATTGGATGACTGATCAATTGCCAACTTCTTTCCAGAGTGAAGATTTTCGGCTTGCCGTGCCGGAAGGCGAAGACAGGGTACGGCGTATCTGCAACCGCTGCAACTTCATCGATTACGTAAATCCTAAGATCGTGACCGGTTCGGTCGTTACGCAGGGTGAGCTGATCTTGCTTTGCAAACGCGCCATCGAGCCGCGCAAGGGATTCTGGACCCTGCCCGCCGGCTTCATGGAAGAGGGCGAAAGTGTCGAGGACGGCGCCCGGCGCGAAGCGATGGAAGAGGCCTGCGCCGATATCCGGATCGACCGGTTGCTCTCGGTATATTCCGTACCCCGCATTGCGCAGGTGCAGATCATGTTCCGCGCGCACCTGATGTCGGACATTGCGCCGGGGCCGGAAAGCGAAGCGGTTATGCTGGTGCCCTGGCGCGACATTCCCTGGTCGCAGCTCGCCTTCCCGACCGTCGTGTGGGCGCTGACACATTTTGCGCAGACCCGGCATCAGGACGCCTTCGCGCCCTTCGCCAATCCGCCGGGAACGGACAAGCTGACGCGCTAGGCCGCGGAGACGTCTTCCGGCTCGCGCAGGTGCTTCAAGGTATAGGGCGTATTCAATGCGCCAAAGACGAAGACGATCAGCATGTTGCCGAGCTTCCAGTTGGCCCAGACATCCTCTGCATCCCTGGCACCGAAGGTCAGCCCGAAAAACTCGTACGTGCCGGCCGGCGCGACCGGAATGCCGGCCATCACCAGCGGCGTCTCGAAGCCTGGCGCGAAGGTGCGCCACAGGTACTCGTTCCAGATTGCCATCGCGATGAAGAAGCCGCCCCAGCGGATGGCCAGCGTGCGCCAGGCAAAATCCGGCAGGTCAAACACTTTCGAGAACAGCGACTTCCAGATGTTCTTTCCGAACGTCAGCGGCACGAGGATCATCAGCGCCATGAAGATCTGCTGGATCGTCGGCTTCACATAGATGAAGGCCTTCTCCTGAAGCAGGATGCCGATCAGGCCGAACCCGGCCACGATGCCGGAAGAAAACAGCATCATCTGTGACACCGGTTCGCGCCGGATGAGCTGGCGCGCGAGGAAGCCGAGCATCAGCGCCAGCAAGACACCGGTCGCCCAGAAGATCGCAGTGTCCTTGTTGATCAGGCCGCCCAATAGATCGACGCGCCGGAACACGTTGTAGACAAGCACGAAGCCGATGACGGGCACAAAATCCGCCCACAGCTGGTTCGCTTTTCCGGCGGCTGTCTGGAGGCCGGTTTCGGTTTTGATCGTCTCGCTCATGTCCAGTCCTACGCAAACGGCCTGCCGCCGGTTCAACCGCGCCTGTTTCGCATGAACGTCCGCGCGCCGCCAGCATCCAGCACCAGCGCGGCGGCGCCATAAGTGATCGCCCCTGCCCCGGCCTTGAGGATCAGCTCCGGCCATCCCCCCAGCGCCGGCATCAGCGCAATCACGGGCCACATTGCGGCGGCGGCGAGACCGATGGGTGCCGCGTCCATCAGCGGCAAGGGCAGGGCGACATGCCGGCGCCCGGCGACGGCGAGAAGCAGGACGCCCGTGACATAGCAGATGAGGGTGGCCAGTACCGCGCCCATCAATCCCAGAATCGGGATCAGCAGGAAGTTCAGCGCGACGTTGACCGCCGCCGGTACCAGCATCAGGATCGCGCGCTCCTGCGTGCGCCGGGCGAGCTGGAACGCTTCGGCAAAATAATGGATCATCAATCCGTTGAGCAGGCCCGAGGCCGCAATCCACGGCATGATGGCAATCGCCTGATCGCGCACCGCCGCGCCGATCATCGCCTCGCCGAGCGGGCGTGCGACCAGCGCAATG
>JBGSOU010000012.1:0-5092 GCA_041739025.1 Hyphomonas sp. | reverse complement strand
CTTGGACTTGCCGAGGGCGGCCGCCAGGGCCTTGGCAATCCGCTCGTCGCCCGCCTCGCCGCCAAACAGGGACTGGGCCGCGAACGCCATGCCCGCCCCCGACAGGTTGGCGCCGACCTTGGCCGTGCGCACGAGGCGGCCGGTCAGGCGGTTGCGTTCGGGATCGCCGGTACGGGAGGGTGTGTCACTCATGGACGGGATATAGAGGGCGCCTGCTGCATTGCACAGGCCGCAAGGCCGCACCGCGTGACAAGCTTCTGCCCTTGGCGTATAGCGCCCCGAGTTTGCCACATTTCCCGAGGCCCGACCTGCTCCATCGCCGCCGTTCGCCTTTGCCGGACCCACCCGCGTCACCGCAGCCCCTCCCAGCGCACCCCGCCCAGAAAGTTACCATGTCTTACAAGACCCTCATCACCGAGATCGACGCCGAAGACGGATACGCCGTCATCCAGATGAACCGTCCGGAAAGCCTCAACGCGCTCAGCGAAGAGCTGATGACCGAGCTTTCGGCGGCGTTTGACCGGTTCGAGGCGGACGATGCGGTGCATTGCATCATCCTGACCGGCTCGAGGAAAGCCTTCTCCGGCGGCGCGGACGTCAAGGAAATCCAGGCCAAGACCTTCCCGCAATCCTATTACGAGGACTTCATCACCCGGAACTGGGAACGCGCCGCACGCACCCGCAAGCCGCTGATCGCGGCGGTGGCGGGCTATGCGATCGGCGGCGGCTGCGAACTGGCGATGATGTGCGACATCATCCTCGCCGCCGACAATGCCCGGTTCGGCCAGCCGGAAATCCGCCTCGGCGTGATGCCGGGCGCGGGCGCGACGCAGCGCCTCACCCGGGTGATCGGCAAGTCGAAAGCGATGGAATTGTGCCTGACCGGGAGGATGATGGAAGTCGCCGAGGCCGAACGCTGCGGCCTGATCAGCCGGATCGTGCCGGCCGACGACCTGATGGAAGAGGCCCGCGAGATGGCCCGCACCATCGCCCTGATGCCCCGGGCCGCCGCGATGATGACCAAGGAAGCGATCAACGCGGCGTACGAAACCCCCTTGGCGCAGGGCATCCGGTTTGAACGGCGCCTGTTCCATTCGCTGTTTGCCACCGATGACCAAAAAGAAGGCATGAGCGCCTATGTCGAGAAGCGGACGGCGCACTTCAAGGATCGTTAGGGATCACTGAAAAAGGCCGGGCCAGGGCTGCTTTTCCGCGCACAACTCGGTTGACGCGTCCCCGCCCTTTATGTATCTCCCCGCCTTCGGCCTGACGGGAGACTTTCCCGGGGCTTCAGGAGTTAACGATGGCGAATACCAAATCAGCCAAGAAGATGGTGCGCAAGATCGAAGCGCGTACCGAGGTCAACAAAGCCCGCCGCTCGCGCGTGCGCACCTTCGTCCGCAAGGTCGAAGAAGCGATTGAATCCGGCGACAAGGCCGCTGCCGCCGAAGCGCTGAAAACGGCCCAGCCGGAAATCATGCGCGCCGTCACCAAGGGCATCGCCCACAAGAACACGGCTTCCCGCAAGGTTTCGCGCCTTTCGGCCCGCGTCAAGGCCATGGCCTGATCCGTATCTGAAGCGCCGCGCCTGCGGCCTTCGAAACAGCCCGCCGGGATCTCCCAGCGGGCTTTGTTTTTTGCCTTGAATCCCGCCAGATCCGGCATCGCCGCTCCTGTTTCGGAGCGCGCGAATTTCTACCTTTGGGGGTTTTTCCATAGGGGGATTTACGGGGGTGTGGCAGGCTGGACAAGGCAACGATAAAATTCGATTTTTCCACAGCCGTTTATGGAGGTTTGGAGTTGACAGAACTTCTGCGAACAAACGTGACCGGGCGCTCACAAAAAACTTTTTTTCACACCTCAAGCACATGAATTCTCTGTGCATTTTTGGGACGCCTTACAAGTCAACACGCTAATTGCGGCGTTCAAGAAAAAGAGGGACTTGTAATGGATTTGTGTGCCGAATACTTTCGGCGTTGCCAGCTAATTTCGTCCCGGTAAAGAGTATTTTTTGCGTATCAGGCGGGGGCCTGCCGGGCGCGTCGAGTGCGAGTTGGAAAGAGCGATCAAAACTAGAAACGGGGTCGGGTTTGATGGACCGAAAAAGATTGTTTGCTTCTCGCGTACACCAGGGAAACAAGAACCAGGAAGGTGGCGATGCCACCGGACAGCGCATCTGGGAAGATGTGCAGGCGGTTCTCGAATCCCGATTGCCGCCAGAAGAATTTGACCGCTGGATTGCGGAGCTCTGCCTTGTGGCAGAAGTGGACGGCGAGTTCCTGCTCGCCGCGCGCGACCCGGTTGCACTGGACCGCGTGAACACGCGTCACAAGCGGGAGATCGAGCGTCTCTGGGCCGGAATGGACCCGCAGGGCCGCGCGATCAAATTGATCTGTTGGCGGACGGCTCCGGCCGAACTGCGCGACCTGATCGGCGACCCGTGGGAAGCCGAAGCGGAAGACGGCATGGACGGCGCGCCCAACGCAGCGCCAACCGGCGGACCGGCGATGACCTTCGACAACCTCGTTGTGGGCCCGTCGAACCAGATCGCCGCAGAAATGGCCAAACGCATCGCCGCAGGTCTTCCGGCCGGCACACCGATCACGCTCATCTATGGCCCGCAGGGCACCGGCAAGACGCATGTCGTCCTGTCGCTGCGCGCCGAAGCCGAGGCCCGTGATCCGAAGCGCAAGGTGGTCTACCTGACTGCCGAGGAATTCATGTCGGCCTATCTGGACGGCGTGAAGGCGCGCGACACCAGCGGCCTGAAGCGCCGGCTGCGGACCGCCGCCATCCTGATCGTCGACGACCTTCACCGCATCGCCGGAAAACCCGGCACCGAGAACGAGCTGTACCAGAACATCCGCGAAGTCACCGGCAATGGCGGACAAGTGGTTCTGGTCGGCGATGCCGCACCCGGCGAGACGGTGGGCTTCGGTCAACGCCTGCGCGGGGAAATCAAGGGCGCGACCGCGGTTGAGGTCGGCCTGCCCGACGCCGCCATGCGGCGTGAAATCCTGACCCGCCTCGCCCGCCACATTGCGGCGAACCATCCTGACTTCCTCCTCGGAGACGACATGATCCAGAAACTGAATTCGGGCATCCGCGGCCCCGGCCGTGAACTGACCGGCGCGGTGTGGAGTCTCTTCACGGAAGCCAATTTCGGCCAGGAAACGCCGACCATGGACATGCTCGACCGCGTGATCCGCCGGCATTCCGGCGAACAGCGCGAGCCGACCATCGACGTGATCAAGAAGGCGACGCTGAAAGTGTTCCCGATCGGCAAGACCGATCTGGAAGGCCCGAGCAAGATGCAGGCCTATGTATATCCGCGCCAGATCGCGATGTACTTGTGCCGCACGATGACCCGGAAGTCCTTCCCGCAGATCGGCCGCGCCTTCGGCAAGCGCGACCACACCACCGTGCTTTATGCCTTCCGGCGCATCAAGAAGGCGATGCCCGAGGATCTGCGCATCGCGGAAGACGTGGCCAAGGTCGAAGCGCTCATTCTGGACCTGCTCGACAGCGGCCAGACCTGAGGCAAGGTTGCGCGCCGGGCCTCGCAGGCGCTTGGCTTTTTCCAGAACTTGGTTAAGGGTCTCCAGCCCGCTCCGGCCCGGGGCGGGCTGATTCCCGACACCCCCGGGAACCGGCCAAGGCGGAAACAGAAACTAGAAGACCTGGGGCCCCTGCTGAGCGGCTCCCACGATGGACGGACCCGAAGATGAAACTGACGATCGAACGCGCTGCCCTGCTGGATGCGTTGAGCCACGTGCAGAACATTGTCGAGCGCCGGACGACGATCCCGATCCTGTCGAACGTTCTGCTTGAGGCCCGCAAGGGCGAGCTGCGCCTGACGGCCACCGACCTCGACATTGAAGCGATCGACTCCGCCGAGGCCAAGGTCTCGCGCGACGGCGCGGTCACGGCGCCGGCCGGTACGCTGTTCGACGTGGTGCGCAAGCTGCCTTCGGGCGCTGAAGTGCAGATCGAGCTGGACGCTGAAACCCAGCGCCTGGTGCTGACGGCCGGCCGGTCGAAGTTCGAGCTGCCCACCCTGCCCGCCGCCGATTTCCAGACGATGGCGTCCGATGAAGGCAGCGTCCAGTTCAGCCTTGCCGCCCGTGACCTGGCGCGCCTGATCGACAAGACCCGGTTTGCCATCTCGACCGAAGAGACGCGCTACTACCTCAACGGCGTCTACCTGCATGCTGCCAAGACCGACGCCGGCAAGCCGGTGTTGCGGTCTGTCGCGACGGACGGGCACCGCCTCGCGCTGGCCGAGATGAAAGCGCCCAAGGGCAGCGACAAGCTGACCGGCGTGATCGTGCCGCGCAAGACCGTCAACGAGATCCGCCGCCTGATCGACGGGCGCGAGGATGACGTGGCGGTGGAAGTGTCCGACACCAAGATCGTCGTGCGCGCCGGCCGCGCCGTGCTGACCTCGAAACTGATCGACGGCTCGTTCCCGGATTACGCGCGCGTGATCCCGAAGGGCAACGACAAGAAGCTGACCGTCGACAACAAGGCGTTCGAAGCGGCCGTCGACCGGGTATCGACCGTGTCGGCGGAGCGCTCGCGCTCGGTCAAGATGAGCCTCAGCGAAGGCCGCCTGACGCTGGCGGTGAACCATGCCGAAACCGGCGCGGGCAATGAGGAAATCGAGGCGGAGTATTCCTCCGACCCGATGGAAATCGGCTTCAACGCGAAATACCTGCTCGACATTGCCGGCCAGATCGAAGCCGACGAGGCCGAGTTCATGTTCAATGATCCGGCCTCGCCCGCGCTCGTGCTCGACCCGTCTGACGAGTCGGCGCGCTACGTGCTGATGCCGCTTCGCGTCTAGACAGGTGGGCCGGCGGGCCCGAGCCGAATGACCGCCCTCACCCGTCTCACCCTGACTGATTTCCGCAACTATGAGAGCCTCACGCTGAAGCTCGATGCCCGGCCGGTGTGCCTGTACGGGTCGAACGGTGCGGGCAAGACCAACCTTCTCGAAGCGGTCAGCCAGTTCGGGCCGGGTCGCGGCCTGCGCGCCGCAACGCTGCCGGAGATGACGCGCCACGGGGCCCCCGGCGGCTGGACCATCGCG
>JBGSOU010000569.1:0-1937 GCA_041739025.1 Hyphomonas sp. | reverse complement strand
AAGGCGAGCGGGTGATGCCCGTGCCGCTGCCGGCGGCGCTTCCTGCGTTGCTGGTCAATCCCGGCGTGGCCTGTCCGACGGGGCCGATCTTCCGCGCCTATGATGCGGCAGGCGGCGGCGGGGATTTCGCGGAAATCGAGCCGTTTCCGGCGTTTCCGGATGCCGCCGATCTCGCGCGCTGGCTCGAATGCCAGCGCAATGACCGGGAGGCGCCCGCCCTGGCGCTGGTGCCCGAGATTGGCCGCGTCCTCGACTTCCTCCGCGCCCAGCGCGGTGTCCGGCTTGCCCGGATGAGCGGCTCGGGCGCGACCTGTTTTGCGCTGTTCGATGCGCTGTCATTTGCAGAGCTTGCGTCGGTCAAGCTGAAATCCGAACAGCCCGGCTGGTGGACCGCACCCTGCCGCCTTGGAGCGATCCCATGAGCCTTGCCGTTCTCTTTGTCATTCCGTTCCTTGTCAGCGCGTTCGTCTGTTGGCTGATGATCCGCTTCGGGCCGAAGGATGCGCCGGATGGTGGCCGGAAGGTTCAAGCGGCGCCGGTGCCAAGTTCGGGCGGGGTGGGGGTTTTGTCGGGCGTGGTGGCGGCCGCCGGCGTCCTGTCCGTGCTGGGTGCGCCGGTTTCGGGTTTGCTGCAATCGGCGCCGCTGGCCGGCCTCGCTGCCTTCACCGTGTTCGCGGCCTTGATCGGCTGGGCAGATGACGCGTTCGGCCTGCCGGCCGTCGCCAAGCTTGTGGCGCTGCTCGGCGGCGCCGGGATGACTGTGCTGATCGGTCCGCAGCCTGCGCTGCTCTGGATCGGCGGCGGCAGTATCGTGTTGCCCTGGGCGCTGGGTGTGCTGGGCGCGGCGGCCTTCATGTTCGTGATGGCAAACGCCGTGAACTTCATGGATGGCGCCAACGGCATCGCAATGGGCACCGCGCTGATCATTCTGGTCGTGCTCGCCATGATGCTCGTGCCGGGCACCGTCTTTTCGCCGGGAGAGGCTGCGCCGTCGCTGCTGATGGCGCTCCTGTTTGCCGCCGCCGCAGCGCTCGGCGGGTTTCTGATCTGGAACCTGCCGGGAAAACTCTACGCGGGCGATGCCGGTGCCCTGTCCATCGGGGCGCTCATCGGTGGCGCGTCGGTGCTGTTCGCGTTGCACGGGCCGGTTCTGGTGCCGCTGACGCTCTGCCTGCCGATCCTGGTGGACGTGTTCATGACGCTGGCCTGGCGCGCGCGGCGGGGGCAGCCGCTGCTGAAGGCGCACCGCGATCACGCCTACCAGCTGCTGCTCCGGTCCGGATGGGACCACGGGCAGGTTGCCCGTTTATGGTGGGGGATGACTGCGGTCTGTGCCGGCGCGGTGGTGGCCGGTCCGTTTGCCGCTGCGATGGGGGCCTACGCCATGGCGGGCCTGCCGCTGGACGTGATCGTGTTTGCAGGACTGCTGGCCGCCGGTATCTGGCTTTGGATACGCCAGCGTCTCACGCTCGGCCGGCAACTTGAAGCGGCGGCTCAGTAAGCGCGGCTGACGCAGAAATCAGCGAGGTCTTCCAGCGCGTCGCGGTAGGGCGAGGCGGGCAGGGTGCGCAGCGCGCCCTTGGCCAGCGCCGCATAGGCTTCGGCTTCCTGCACGGTCGCTTCCGCCGCGCCGGTCGCGCGGATCAGATGGACGGCATGGGCGAGATCCGAATCTTCCTGCGTCTCGGTATTGAGGGCGCGGTCCCAGAAGGCGCGGTCCTCGTCCGAACCCCGCCGGCGGGCGATGATCACCGGCAGGGTGATCTTGCCCTCCCGGAAATCGTCGCCGACCGACTTGCCGATCACCGACGTGGTGCCGCCATAGTCGAGCGCGTCGTCGATGATCTGGAAGGCGAGGCCGAGATTCTTGCCGTAGGTCGCAAGCGCGTCCGCATGCGCGTCGCCGCCGCCCGACAGCGCGCCGGTTTCGGCGGCGG
>JBGSOU010000481.1:0-1645 GCA_041739025.1 Hyphomonas sp. | reverse complement strand
GAGGCGCCGCGCCGGCGCGCCAGCGATCAGCTCACGGCGCCGGCCTCGCATGGCTCGGCGCTGCGGGAGATCATTTCGGATATTTCCCGCGAAGAAGCCGGTGCGACGTCACTCGACCGGGAGAGCATTGCCGAAGCCCTGGTCAACCGCCTGCAGACGTCCGGCATTCCTCTGGGCGACGTCTTTCGCCCGCGCGCCAAGAAGCGCATCGCGGCCGCGAGCCAGAAGGGGGAAGCGCCGCGCCGCGAAGCCACCCGGGAACAGGCCGGCAAGGAAGTCGAACGCGTCTCGCACCGCCTGCGCGGTGACAGCAAGCTGATGGACACGGCCCGTCAGTTCGCAATGCTGGAAGAGGCCGACGCGCTCGCCGCGCTGGAACAGACCCAGAGCACCAGCCGCAATGCCAGTGCACGCCTTGCGGCTTTCCTGCTGGTCGACGCAGCGCTTTAAACGCCGACGATCTCGCTGCTCGACGCTTCATCCTTGATCCATTTGATGAAGGCGCGCACGTCCGGCGTCAGGTGGCGCCCCTTGGGCCAGACGAGCCAGTAGCCGAAATCGATGGGGATGGAGCCGTTGGCGAACGGCGCGACGAGCCGTCCGGCGGCGATATCATTGGCGGCAATGGCCTGCTTGGCCAACGCGACGCCCCGGCCTGCGGCGGCCGATTCGATCACCAGGATGCCCTGGTTGAAGCGCGGTCCCCGGCTGCCATCGACCCCGGAAACGCCGTGCGCGCGCAGCCAGCTTGACCAGTCCGGACAGGACGGATCGTTCTCGGAGCTTTCGTCGTGCAGCAGCGTGTGGTTCTTCAGGTCCTCCGGCTTGCGGATCGCGTCCGGTCCTTCGATCATGCGTGGTGAGCAGACCGGCAGCACCGTTTCGTCGAGCAATTTCTCGGACTTCAGCCCCTCATAGTTGCCGCGCCCGTAGCGGATCGCCAGATCGGCGTCGGCGGTGTTGAAATCGGTCAGCGACATGTCGGCCGAAATCCAGGCTTCGACACCCTCATTGGTCTGGTTGAACTTCTCCAGCCGAGGCGCCAGCCATTTGGCAGCAAAGGACGGCGCGCAGGACACCATGACCCGTCCCTTGCGGGCAGGGGCCTGCATGATCCGGCCGGCTTCCGAAATCCGTTCGAACGCCTCGCGCACCAGCGGCAGGCTGGCCTGCGCCGCGTCCGTCAACAGAACGGAACGTCCCGTACGTTTGAACAGCGGCGTGCCGGCAAAGTCTTCCAGCTGCCGGATCTGCTGCGAAATGGCGCCCGGCGTCACGTTCAGCTCCTCAGCCGCCTGGGTGAAGGACAGGCGCCGGGCCGCAGCCTCGAAGGCGCGCAGGGCGTTGAGCGGCGGCAAGCGGTCTGACGGGTCGGACATGGATAGTTTCTCTAAAAGATTAGCTTAGGGGTTGCCCGTTGCTGCCGAGCCGTCAAGGAGGTTGTGTGCATATGTCCCTCCAGAACTTCTAAACAAGAGAGTTGCGCCCCATGCGCCAGTTCCCAGCGTTTTTTAACCTCGACGGCGCCCGCGTCGTGGTGTTCGGGGATGGCGAGGAAGCCGCGCGCAAGCTGCGCCTGCTGGTCACCTCGCCGGCCGAACTGGTTCTGGTCGGCGGATTTGCCGACCCGGCGCTGGCCCGGGAG
>JBGSOU010000428.1:0-10158 GCA_041739025.1 Hyphomonas sp. | reverse complement strand
CGGCGGCTGCGGCGATTGTGGTGACGGCCCTGGGCGCGGCCACATGGGTGTCCGGAGGCGCGCCGCCGCCGTCTGATCCTCCACCTCGTGTCTACGCGACGTCGGTCGGTGAGCAGCGCGTCGTCGACCTTGAGGACGGCTCATCGGTTTGGCTCAATACGGCCAGCCGGATTGAAGTAGCCTATGCGCCCGGTGCGCGCCTTGTCCGGCTGACGAAGGGGCAGGCGCTGTTCGACGTCGAGCCCGATGCGGCGCCCTTCCTGGTCGATGCGGCAGCCTCCCGGACCCGCGCCCTGGGCACGGTCTTTGAGGTCTATGTGAGGCCGGACGGCGCGCAGGTCACGCTGCTGGAAGGCGCCGTGAGCGTTGCGATGCCGGGCGACGAAGCCGGGCCGGCGGCGGTGCTTGCGCCAGGCGACCGGCTGGTGATTGAAGGTGGCCGGGCGAAACCGGTTGTGCAGGTGGACCTTGCCGCCGCCCTGTCCTGGCGCACCGGAACCCTCCAGTTCACCGATGTCCGGCTCGCCGACGCCGTCGAGGAGCTGAACCGGTATTCTGAAACACCGATCCTCGTCGAGGATCCGGCCCTGGCCGACGCGCGCCTCAGCGGGGCATTCAAGGCCGGGGACCAGGAGACCTTCGTCGCGGCGCTGTCCTTGTTCCTCCCGGTCGAGGCCGAGCGTACGGGAAACGCGATCAGGGTCGTCCCCGCCGGTGACTGAGGGCTCTGCTTGGCGACATGCCGGGCAACCAGATCACAATAATCCGTAAGCGGATCGAATGGGGGCCTGCGCGTCGTTTGAAATTCTTCCGACCTTTTCATCGGTCTGACTGTTGTTTGCTCAGCCGCGGCGGCGGGGTGCTGCAGCGCCGGACGAATGGAGGACGACATGTTTGAGTCAAGGAATTTGAGGGGCAGCCTGCTGCTCGGAGCGGCTGCAGTGTCCGTGTTCGCGGCGGCCCCGCTTACGGTCGCGCGCGCCGAAACCCGGCCGGATTCGGTGCAGGTCGAGGTCAGCCTGAAGGCGTCGTCTCTGGGGGATGCGTTGAGAGCCTTCAGCGCCCAGGCTGGCATTCCGGTGATGTTTTCGGAGCGGCAGGTTGCAGGTCGCCGGGTAGAGGCGATGGCGGGCGCCTCTGCTCCGGAGGCGGTGCTTCGCCGGATCCTGGATGGGACAGGCCTTGAAGCCGTCAAGGGGCAGGGCGGGGTTTACGTGCTTCGCGAAGCGGCGCCCGGCGCCGCCCCGGTGGAAGGGGCAAAGCCGGACGAAAGCCGGCTCACGCCTGAGCGTGTTCCAGCGCCGGAGCCCGTCTCCGATACGCCCGAACTCCGCGCCGATACCGTCATTGTGACGGGTACGAGCCTGCGTGGCCTCGCGCCGGAGAGCTCGCCGCTGCAGATCTACAGCCGCGAAGACATTCGCGGATCGGGTGTGACGTCTACGGAGCAGTTCATTCGGACCTTGCCGCAGAATTTCGGGGGTGGGTCGACGGAGTTTTCATCCCGCGGCTTGCCCGACGACGGCAATTCCCAGCGCAACAGCACGTACGGGACGGGCGCCAATCTTCGCGGGCTTGGCGCGGGCGCGACGCTGACCCTGGTCAACGGCGCCCGGTTGGCGCCCACGTCCACGATCGGCGACTTCGTGGATGTCTCATTGATCCCGGTCACGGCGATCGAACGCGTCGAAGTTCTGCCGGATGGCGCATCGTCCATCTATGGCGGCGACGCCGTGGCCGGTGTCGTCAACCTGATCCTGCGCGACGATTTCGACGGCGCCGAGACGGCGGTCCGATATGGCAGCGTGACCCGCGGGACGATGGACGAATGGCGGTTCAGCCAGACCCTGGGACGCGCCTGGTCCGGCGGCAACCTGATGGGGACTTACGAATACTTTGATCGCGGCAGTCTCTCCCTGTCCGACAGACCGGGTATCGCCGCGCCGACCTTGCTCAATGGCGGCGCGATCACGGTCGCAGACTCGATTGATCTGCTCCCGGCGCAGGAACGCCAAAGCCTGGTTCTGTCGGGTCGTCAGGCCCTGGGCGAGCGTCTCCGCCTCTCCTCGACGGCGCTGTATTCAGAACGGGACGTCTCAACGCTCGGCGTTGGTATCGCCAACACCACGTCTGTTTCGCGCTACACGTCGCGCTCTGAGAGCGTCACGGCAAACATCCTCGCCGACTATGAAATCAGTGCGACGTCGAGCCTGTCGCTCGATGCGGGCTACAGCCAGGTTCGCAACGACGATTTCCAGCAGCAGTTCCTGCCGACAGCCGGGGCGAAAATATTCAACGAGACGGATTCCTCGCTGTGGTCCGTCGGTCTGCTGGCCAATACGCAACTGCTCGATCTTCCGGCCGGGCCGGTACGGGCGGCGGCCGGCGGACAGTTTCGCCGCGAAGAATTCCGGACCCAGCAGATTGGTTCGCCGGTCCTGCGCGATGGGACGCGCGATGTGTCGGCGCTGTTTGCCGAACTCAATATTCCCCTGTTCGCGGAGTCCAATGCCCTGCCGGGTCTTCGCCGCCTGGAGCTGAACCTGTCGGGCCGGATCGATGACTATTCCGATTTCGGAACGACCACCAATCCCAAGATTGGCGTGCTTTGGGCACCGGTCGATGGGCTGAGGCTGAGGTCGTCCTACAGCACGTCGTTCTCGCCGCCGAAACTCGGACAGTCCGGCGCGCTTGATCGCGGCGTTGGGGTCTTGTCGTATGATGTCGTCCGCCAGGTGCTCAACATTCCGCTGCCAGACCCCTCTCTTGCGGGGGTCAATTACATGATCACGTCGGGCACGGCAGACCAGCTCGATCCTGAAACCTCACGCACCTTTACGGCCGGATTCGACATCGACCGCGCTGCGGGCCGTCATGACCTGACCTTGAGCGGCAATTACTACGAGATCAGCTTTGAAGACCGGCTCGGAATCACGCCGGTTCCCGGAAACCTCAATGCGAATTTCGCGCCTGGCCTCGCATTCAATGATCCCACCCTGTTTCCGGACGGAACCGTGATCTTCTTTCCGACCAGCGCGCAGATTGAGGCTGTTCTGGCCTCCCTGAACCGGCCCGTAACCTTCGCGGCGGGCGCCACAGCCATCGAGAATATCGGCTTCATCAACAATGTCTCGCTGACCCGGAACCTCGCATCGACCGAGACCAGCGGATTTGACTTCGAGCTTGGCTATGCGATGGACGCGGATGTGGGACGTGTCAGCGCGAAACTCAACGCCAACTACATTCTTGATTTCACCCGCCAGGCATCAGCGACGACACCAACGGTCGAGACGATCAACACGCTCTACAATCCGGTTGACCTGCAACTGCGCGGTCAACTCGGCCTGTCGCGGGGCGGCATGACGGGGGCGATCTTCTTCAACTATGTTGACCGCTACCAGACCGATGGCACGCCCACGGCGCAGTCCATTCGGTCTTGGTCTACCGTGGATCTGACGCTGGCCTATCGGTTCGAAGAGGCTGCGCCGCGCTGGCTGCGGGATACGTCCATCGGCCTGTCTGCCTTGAACGTATTTGACAAGGCGCCGCCATCGACGCCGCCTCAGTCTGCGTTTGCCATCACGGGATTTGATCCGGCGAACGCCTCTCCGCTGGGGCGGTTCATCGCGATCGATGTCCGCAAGTCATTCTGATCCGCGCGCTTCAGGCAGGATGCGATCGAACATGAGCGTCAGGCGCGGTGCAGGACGATGGATGTGGTCCGTCAGTTGGCTGATCGTCATTGCTGCGGCCGGCGGGCCGGCCGCAAACAGCGCGCCGCCAGCGCCGCTGGCGCCGGTCACGGTGGACGATGTCCTTGCGACCGAGTTCATCGGCCGCGCGGAATTTTCGCCGGACGGACATTGGCTTGCCTATAATCTCGTGCCGCCCTTTGCGTCGCTTTCGGATTTTTCCTACTGGATGCATGCGGGCGGACTGAGTGGTCATCAGCTCTGGGTGAAGGACCTTGAGACAGGCCGCGCCCCGATTCTTCAGCCCGGGCTCGACCCGGACGCGACGAACTTTCTGTTCGGGATCTCACCCGACAGTTCCCGTGTCGTGGTTGTCGAGCATCGTGAGGGAAGGTTGCGCCTGGTGGCGTGCCGTCTCGGTGAGGATGCGTGCGTGCGGTTTGAGCCCATGCCGGACATTCGCGACAGATATGCGGCCGCCATTCAGTGGAATGAGCGGCTCAACTGGATCTCGGCGGACCGGTTGGCCATGCCGGTCCGCCGTCCGGACCTGCCGGGCTCCGAAATGCGCAGCCGCGCGGCGACCGGCCATTTCCTTGCCGAGGCCTGGCGGCAGGCCTGGGCCGGCGATGGGGTGACCGCCTCGCAAGTGACGAGTACGGGCCAGGATCGATCGGCCGATTGGGCCGAGGGCGACCTTGTCGTCTTCAATCTCTCAACGGGGCGTGTCGACGTGCTGGCGCCGGGACGCTTTGCCGGCGTGACGGTTTCACCGGATCAGGGCCACCTGCTGGCGGCGCGGGTCGCCGAGCGCAGGCGTCCCGATGCCGAGGCAAAGCCGATGGCCCGGGAAACACATCCGATCTTCGACCGGCGCTACGCGCTCCGGCTGATCGACACCCGAACCGGCCACGTACGCGACCTGGATGTGCCTTTCGAGGTTGATCCGGGATCCTTCACCTGGCGCGCCGACTCGGCCGCATTTGCCGTGTTCGGATGGAACAGAGGCGAGCCGGTTGAGAATGGGCAGTTCTACATTTTCGATTTGAACGCGCCCGGGCCTGTGCCTGCCGGGCGAGACGCCCTCCACTTGACGGCAAGCCTCGACGATCCGGCGGGGCGGTGGTGGCCGGGACCCGCCCGTGCCGCGTTCATTGGTGATCGGCTGGCCGTTCATGGTCGCCGAGGACCGGGTGAGCCGCCCGGTTGGTACTTGCTCAGCCCGCAAGGCGAGGCCAGCCGATTGTCAGGCCGCCTGGATACGCCCGAGGCCGCGTTGATGGGGCAAGATCCGAGCGGCCTCATCGTGGCTGCAGACGGCTCCGCCTATCGTCTCGAACCCGGCCGGCGGCCGCGCCGGATCGATCTGGACGCGGCGGTTCGTCGGTTTGCGTATCGTCCAGAGGCAGATCATGCGTCATCGGGCGAGTCCTTTCCGATGCCGGGCTTTACCTTAAGCGCTCTGTCCGGCGACGTCATACTTGTGGCCTCGGATCGCTCAGGCGAAGACACGGCAATTGAGTTCCTCACGCCAGAAAACGGAAAATACCGGGCCGTTCGGATCGATGTTCCGCCCTCCGGCGGCCGCGTCGTCGCCGCGTCGCGGTCTGCCGAAGCCTTTGTCATGAGTCTGAAGGACGGCGCGGCGACCCGGCTGGTGCTTGTGCGCAAGAATTTCGGCCCGAGCGAGCTTGCGCGTATCAATGGTCATCTCAACAGGATCCGCCATCCGCAGACACGTCAGATGACCTATTCGCTCAGTGCGCCGGACGGTTCAGCCGCGGCGCGGCGCGTTTCGGCCTGCCTCTTGTTGCCGCCGGGTTTCGACGCGTCCCGGACGTATCCGGTCCTGATGGAGATCTATCCGACCGGCAGCGGAGGGGGGTGCCGAACGCTTGCCGAGGCGCCAAGCGCCGGACCGATGGTGGCCGACCTCTGGGCCGCCCGCGGGTTCATCTACATCCGGCCCGCCTTTCCGCTGGACCTGGCGCGGACGCCTGACGATCCGCTGGGCCGGTTGGGCGTGCTCGTTGACGAGACGATCGACGCGCTGGGCGCGGCGGGTTTTGCAGACACAGACCGGGTGGTTGCGTTCGGGTTCAGCCAGGGCGGCATGGCCTCACTCGTCGCGTCGGTGCAGTCCGACCGACTGGCCGCCGTGATTTCGATGAATGGGTGGGCGGACTATTTCAGTCACTACTTTGGGGCCCGCGGCCTGATGCGCTACTTCCATCTCGACCAGAATGGCGGCGACAACCGGTGGCGCTATGAATGTGAAGGCGCAGGGCCCATTCATGGCTGCCCGTTTGGCTTTGGCGATTCCGCCTTGGTCGATCCGGCGAGGTACATCCTGGCGAGCCCGGTCGCGCGAGCTGAAGAGATTGGCGCACCGGTGATGCTGGTCCATTCTGATTTCGACTATTTTGACATGGCCCAGTATGATGAAATGTTCGGCGCGCTCTACCGCGCCGGCAAGGAGGCAACGTATGTGCGCTACTGGGGCGAAGGACATGGGCCGTCTTCGCCGGTCAATATCCGGGACCTCTGGATACGGATTGACACATTCCTTGACGCGTCCGGAGTCCTGCCGGCTGAGAACGACGATGTGCGTTGACCATTGCCCGCTGCGAAAGCCCAAACGCGTCGCAGCCGGCATTCGATGACATCGTAGACAAGGATCATTCGGCCAAAAGTCGGTGTGCGGAACGCGCTGGGATGACCGGGATTGTCTTCGAGCAAGCGGTCAAATCCGCAGAGGGCGCCCAGCGGATCACCGGATCTCAACTGCCGCGTGGCCCGGGACAACTGCGCCGGCACGGGGTGAAGGGCCTCAATCGCCGGCGGACGTTCTTCTCGGTTCGACATCGGAGCGCCCCTTAGTTGGTGCCGCCTGAACGAACGCTATCAATGGTAGTGAATAAATGCAATCAGAACGGGCGATCCGGAGAGGGCGCAAGCGGCTCCGCTTGCATTTTCCCATCCTAGGCGGGTTACGATTTGCGCCTTACGATTGTTGAAGCTTAAGCGCCGCAGAGCGCTGCTGTGGGAGAGGGCCCATGAGTATGTCTGGAACCGGGGGCGCACGTCCGAGGTCGCCGACTGATATTGACCGGCTTGTGGGTGAGAACCTCCGCAGGCTGCGCGTCCAGCGCGGCCTCACGCTCGCCCAATTGGCTGCCGAGGTCGGCCTCAGCCATCAGCAATTGCAAAAATACGAGACCGGATCGAACCGGCTCAGCGCTGGAACGCTGTGCATCGTTGCCGCAGCGCTTGATGTGCCGATCGAGCAGTTGTTCCGCGCGGACGAAGCTTCCCCGGCGCGTGAAGCCGGCCCCGCGGCGGCGGCGATGGATGCGCTTCGCAGCGAGGGTGGCTACTGGCTCGGCCGCGCCCGGTCCGAGAAGACGCTGCGTCAGATGGTTCAGGTGTTGAAAGCGTTGTCCTCGGAGGCGTGAGCCCGTGCCTTCCGGTTTGGCCTGCGCATGTGGGTCGTGCGCCCGCTCGTCTGCGCACATGGTGTTCGCGGAGAGCTTCGTCCGATCCGTACAGCGCGGAGTGTAACAGAATTTTGTATTCTTGCAAAAATAGAAAATTTATTCGATTATCGGGCGCGTATTGGAGCAGGCGCATGCCCGACTATGATGGTTCATCCGTCCTTGAAGCGATCCGGTCGGTCCAGTCGGCCGAAACAGCGGATGCGACAATCGCGGCCTTGTCGGCCTTTGTTGAACATTATGGGTTCCAGCACATTTTCCTCGGCCAGCTGGTCAATCCGGCCAATGTTCCGCTGAAGGACATCCTCTACATTTCCGACTGGCCGGAGGAGCTCAAGGCGCATCGCCGCAACCAGATGGCCATCTTGTATGATCCGGTCGCGATCTGCGCGCTTCGCTCGAAATGTCCGTTCCGCTGGGCGCAGGCGCACGCGCAGGCCTCGAGACTGGGAGCGCGCGTGGGGGACATGGTCCATGATTCCGGAATTTCCGACGGCATGATGTTTCCGATGCATGCCCTGCACAGCATATCCGGCGGCGTTTCGCTGGGCGCCGGTCAGACGTTGAACCTCTCGGTGACGCAGGTCAGGGAACTCGAGATCGTCTGCCAGACGGCGTACTATCATCTCGAAGCCATGCTGGGGCCTTTTCCGTATCAAAAACTTGCCGAGCTGACGCTGCGGGAAACTGAAGGCGTCCCGTTTGCAGCCGCAGGAAAGTCCAACTGGGAGATCGCCTGCATCCTCGGAATTGAAGAGGACACGGCGAAGCAGGCGCTGGGCCGGGCCGGTGGCAAGCTGGGGGGGTGGTCAACCGCCCGCACATCGTTGCGACAGCGATCGCACGCCATCTGATCTTTGCCTGACAAGTCCCCAAATAGGGACAATACGCGGCCTGTGATCGGCCTCAGAGTGTACGTGTCCGAACAGGAGGTACGTCATGTTCAAACTGATTACGCCCAAGAACCGGGTAGCTCACCGCGACCTGATCGACGCCATGCACGAGATGCGTTACCGCATTGTCGTTTGCGAATGGGGCTGGGATATTCCCGGCGTGATCGTCGGTTATGAGGCGGACCAGTTTGATACGGCCGAGACGGTTTATGTCATTGTACAGAATAAAAACGGCGAAGTGGTAGCCTCGGCGCGCCTGAACCCGACAACGCAGCCGCACATGCTGAGTGAGCTCTTTGCGGACTATTGCGATCTTCAGCCCTGGCCGGTCGGGGCCGATGTCTGGGAATGTTCGCGGTTCGTGACCGAGCGCCCGAAACTGCCGGATCCGGTCGAGGACTTTCGCATTCGATGCCGTCTGGGATTGGGGCTGACGATCTACTGTATCGATCATCAGATTACGCGCCTCAGCTGGCTCACCCACCAGAAATTCTACAACCTTGTCCAGAAGGTCTGGACGACCGAGCCGCTCGGCTTGCCGCGGCGCAATGACGACGACTGGGCGTGGATCCCGGCCATCTCCACCATCGATGCAGCGACGCTCGACCGGCAGCTTGACCGATACCGCAATGCCGAGACGATCGTCGCGGCGTACATGGAGCCCAAGCTTGCAGCCCGCGCCGGACGGGTGGCCTGATGCTGGACGATTTCGGAGCGTGAATGTCTGGAGCAGGCGTGCTGACGTCTCTGGCCCGGCGTTGCGCGCGCTTACGGGGTGATGTTTCGGAGTGGGCGGGCTGGCATACGCAGTCCCGGGGCCCGCCGCTGGGTCAGGCGAACGCGCCGGCGTTGACCGCGCGCATCACGCCCGCGATGATTTCGAATGAGCGGCGGCGTTTTTCCGGATCGTACATATCGGAGACGACCATCAGCTCATCCGCCTCGGTGCGCGCCAGCAGGGCTTCGATGCCGCGCCGCACCGTGTCCGGGCTGCCGACGAGGCTGAAGTTGAGCATCGCCGAGGCCTGCGCCCGTTCCTGCGCCGTCCAGTAGGTGTCGATGTTGTCGATGGGCGGCTGGGTCAGCTTGCGTTCCCCGCGCACGAGGTTTGCAAACGACATCTGCTGCGAGGTCGCCAGATACTTTGCCTCCTCGTCGGTTTCGGCGGCGATGATATTGACGCCGATCAGGGCGTGCGGTCTCGGCTGGCGCGCCGAGGGGCGGAAGCTACCGCGATAGATCGCCAGCGCCTGGTCGAGCATCTGCGGGGCAAAGTGCGAGGCAAAGCCGAACGGGAAGCCATAAGCGGCCGCCATCTGCGCACCGTAAAGGCTGGAGCCGAGAATCCAGAGCGGCACGTTTGAGTTCGAGCCCGGGACGGCTTCGATGCGCTGGCCGGGCTGGACCGGGCCCAGCCAGGCCTGCAGCTCGAGCACATCTTCCTGGAAATGGTCCGAGGCTGACGGATCACGCCGCAAGGCCCGCAGCGTCATCTGGTCCGTACCCGGAGCACGTCCGAGGCCGAGATCGATCCGCCCGGGGTAAAGGGCCTCCAGCGTGCCGAATTGCTCGGCGATCACATAAGGTGAATGGTTGGGCAGCATGATGCCGCCGGCGCCGACCCGGATGGTCTTGGTGCCCGCGGCGATATGGGAAATCACCAGAGCGGTGGCCGCCGTGGTCACCGTCGGCATGTTGTGATGCTCCGCCACCCAGAAGCGGGTGTAGCCGAGCGCTTCGGCATGTTGCGCAAGGCGGCGGGCTTCGTGCAGCGCATCGGCGCGCGTGAACCCTTCGCGCACCCGGCCGAGTTCCAGGATCGAAAGCTGTGCCAATGGTCTGTCCTCTGATCCGCCGCGTTTGACCCATTAGATGGGGTTTCCGCGGCGTGCGCCAATAGGCGTTTCAGAATCCGGCGGGCGCGGGCAGGTCCTTCGACGACAGGCAGATCGCCTTGAAGCGCGCGCCCATGTCGTTTGGATCGATCAGCGTGCGGGCGGCGGCGAAGACCTCGTCGGCGGTGTCGGGATCGGCCGCGACCAGCTGGTTCAGCCGGGCCTGCGCCCCGAGGCCGAGGAG
>JBGSOU010000424.1:0-15803 GCA_041739025.1 Hyphomonas sp. | reverse complement strand
GCCGCCTTAGCGGTGATCGCGCTGATCATGCTCGCCCGCAACCCGCCGCGCGCCGCATGACGCGGGCGCCGCCACCGGTGACGGCGATTGTCGTGACCTACCGGACGGGCCGGCCGCTGGTCGATTGTCTATACGCCCTGAAAAGCGATCCGGACATTGACGCGATCATCCTCGTCGACAATGGCAACCCGCCGAAGATGCAGGCCTGGATCGACGATTTTGTTGCGGCGACAGAAAAGGCGAGGCTCATCCGGCGTGGCACCAATCCGGGCTTCGGAACGGCCGTCAATGATGGCGCGGCAGAGGCCGAGGATGGCTTCCTTCTGGTGCTCAATCCCGATGCGATCCTGCGGCGTAATTCTGTCCGGCCCCTGATTGATGCGCTTCACGGCCAGCCGTCTCCGGTGATTGCCGGCGGGCGCCTGTTTGACATCCGGGGGCACGAGGAGCGCGGGTCGCGGCGCGAGACCCTGACGCTAGCCAGGGCGCTCGGGATTGGCCATTGGACCCTCGACCATCAGCCGGCGCCCGCCGGGCCGGTGCCGGTCGGCGCTATCTCGGGCGGGTTCTTCCTGATGCGGCGTCGCGACTTTCTCGGGCTTGGCGGTTTCGACGCGGGCTATTTCCTGCATGTCGAGGATGTTGACCTCTGCCGGCGCGCCCTCGTGGCGGGCGGCGCGGTGATCTATCAGCCGCAGGCGGGGGCGCTGCATTATCGCTCGAGTTCGCAGGTGCCTTCGCCGGTCGTGCAGGGATACAAGGCGGCCAGCCTCGCGCGGTATTTCCGCAAGTTTGCGCGGGGGCCGGCCGAACGTCTTGTCACCGAACTCGCCATTCCGTTTATTGCGCTGGCGCTGCGCCTGCGGCGATAAAAAAACCCCGGCAATCAGGCCGGGGCTTTCATTACGCTGCACATCGTGAGGGTCGATCCTACACGAAGCCCTTGAACTTGTCCTTGAAACGCGAGACGCGGCCACCGCGATCGAGGCCCTTGCCGTCTCCGCCGGTCCAGGCGGGATGGGATTTCGGGTCGATGTCGAGGCTCAGGCGATCGCCTTCCTTGCCATAGGTCGAACGGGTCTTGTATTCGGTGCCGTCCGTCATCACGACCGTGATGAAGTGATAGTCGGGGTGACCCTCTTTTTTCATTGGCCTGGGCCTCTTTCTATAGTCTCGTGACAATCCCGGTTGGCGCCCCGGGTGCGCTGGCATGTCTCAGCCTGAAATCGAAGAGGGCCGTATAAGTGAAAGGCTCAGGCGCCGCAAGAGGTGCCTTCAGGGATTCAGCGGCTCGCCCGCCCCGCAATTTGGAGTAAAACGGGCAGATGGCCGATACGGGCGCTCAAATCACCGACGATCGCCGGACCACCCTGCCAGATGGCGGCGAGGCACTGAACCGCGCCAAGGGCCGCAGCCTGCGCCCTCTGGCGTTGTTGTGGCCGTACGTGCGCCGCCACTGGATCACGGTGGGCGTGGCACTGGTCTTCCTGGTCATGGCCTCAGCGGTCAGCCTCGCGATCCCGATGCTGCTGGGCAAGGCAGCAGACGCGGGCCAGAAGGCGGGCGACAATCCCGCGGCCTTGCTGGAACTGGTCGACCAGGCCTTTCTCTGGGTTTTTGCCGCTGCGGTCGGGGCAGGGGTGCTGGGCGCTTTCCGGTTTTACTTCGTCTCGCGCTTCGGCGAGCGGATTGCGGCAGACCTGCGCAGCGATCTCTACGCTCACCTGCTTCGGCTTTCGCCGGCCTACCACGCAAAGATGCGCTCCGGCGAGGCGGTGTCCCGCCTGACCGCGGACGTCACCCTGATCGAGACTTTCCTCGGCTCGTCGGCTTCGCTGGCCACGCGGACCCTGATCACCACCTTGGGCGCGCTGACGCTGATGATCGCGGTGAACTGGCAGCTCGGCCTGACGCTGCTCGCCATGCTGCCGGTGGCCATCCTGCCGGTGATGGGCATCGGGCGGATCATTCGCAACATGTCGAACCGGGCCCAGTCGCGTCTCGCCGATGCCGGTGCCGAAGCGGCCGAAACGCTCGATGCGATCGAACTGGTCCAGGCCTATGGCCGCGAAGACCGGCAGCTGTCGACCTTTTCTGAGTCCATCGAAGCGACCTTTGCGGCCGCGATGCGCCGCACCGGCGCCCGGGCGATCATGATCGTTCTGGTCTCGGTGCTGCTGTTTGGCGGGTTCACCGGCGTGCTCTGGATGGGCGCGCGCTCGGTTGCCAGCGGCGAGATGAGCTTCGGCGACCTCGCGACGATGGTGATGTATGCGGCCTATGCCGGGTCCGGTTTCGGCATGCTGGCCGAAGTGTACGGCGAAGTGATGCGGGCGGCCGGGGCCGCAGACCGCGCGGCCGAAGTGCTGCGCGAGTCGCCGGAGATTGCCGCGCCGGCCCATCCGCGTGCCATGAATGCGGCCGGGACGGGGGCGCTGACCTTTGACGCCGTGACCTTCCACTACGCCGACAGCGACGCCTCGGCGCTGAAGGATTTCACGCTCGATGTGAAGCCCGGAGAGTTCGTCGCGCTCGTCGGCCCGAGCGGCGCCGGCAAGACGACCGTGTTCCGCCTCGCCTTGCGCCTGTTTGATCCGCAGGAAGGCGCGATCCGCCTGGACGGGGTTGCTTCCACCGAAGCCGAGCCGCGCGAGTGGCGCCGCCGATTTGCCTACGCGCCGCAAGAGTCGGCGCTGTTCACCGGCACGGCCGCAGAGAATATCCGGTTCGGCCGCGACGACGCCGATGACGCGGTGCTCGAACAGGCGGCCCGCATGGCCGAAGCGATGAGCTTTCTCGACGAGAAGGATGGCCTCGCCACGCAGCTGGGCCAGAAGGGGCGCAGCCTGTCCGGCGGCCAGCGCCAGCGCATTGCGCTCGCCCGCGCGCTGGTGCGTGATGCGCCGGTGCTGTTGCTGGACGAGGCCACGTCTGCGCTCGATTCCGAAAGCGAAGCGGCCGTGCGCCGGGCCATCGAGAATGCTGCCATCGGGCGTACGACGCTGGTAATCGCCCACCGCCTGTCGACCGTGCGCCGGGCGGACCGCATCCTCGTGATGGAACAGGGCCGCATCGTGGAAGAAGGCACACACGACACACTCGTCGCCCAAGGCGGATTGTATGCGCGCCTTGCGGAACTTCAGTTCACGGAGCGTTGAGCATTCAGCGCTTCTTGCGGGCGCGGTCGAACGCCCCGTCCAGCGAAAACGAGAAGGCCAGCGACAGGATCAGCGGAACCCAGATCGGCAATTCGCCGATCCCCGGCGCGCCGGCCGCTTTCGCGATGTGATCGTCTACACACCACCAGAGAAGCCACAACCACATCCTTGTCTCCATCCTGCGCCGGCAATTGGCCGCGCAGGACAGAGATAAGCGCCCTCCGGGCCTTCACAAGACGCTATTCGGCGGCCTGCAATGCGGGCTTGGCCGCGTCCGCCGCCGCCGGCACCGAAAACGTCATCACGCCGTCCTCGATCGGCAGCTCGCGCAGGTTCTTGCGGTCTGCAAAGTAGTTCTGGTGCAGCTTCCACGGCGCCTCGGTGTGCTGGCGGGGGAACTGGTCCATCACGCGCTGGAAATAGCCGGACGAAAAATCGACAAAGGGCTCGGTCTCGTTCGGGTAATGCGCAAGGTAAGGCATCGCCGACGTTGCGCCTTTCTCGTCCATCAGGTTCAGCAGGCGGCAGACATACTCGCTGGTAAGGTCGGCCTTCAGCGTCCAGGAGGCGTTGGTATAGCCGAACGTCACCGCGAGGTTCGGCATGTTGGACAGCATCACGCCCTTATAGTTCAACAGCTTGCCGGGATCGACCTTTGCGCCGTCGAGCGACACCTCAACGCCGTTCATGAAGATGAGGTTCAGGCCGGTTGCGGTGACGATGATGTCGGCGTCGAGCGTCTTGCCGGACTTGAGCGCGATGCCCGTCTCGGTGAAGCGCTCGATGTGATCGGTCTCGACATCGGCCTTGCCCGACTTCAGTGCATTGAACAGATCCGAGTCCGGAACAAGGCAGAGACGCTGCTCCCACGGATTATAAGCCGGATTGAAGTGTTTATCGACGTCATAGTCCGGCCCCAGCTCCTCGCGGACCATGCCGACAAGGCGTTCGCGGGCCTTGTCCGGGTTCTTGCGGGTCTGGCGGAAGAAGAATTGCTGGAACAGGACGTTGCGCCAACGGATCAGCGTGTAGGCCCACTTCTCCGGCATGACCGTGCGCAGGAAGTTCGCCATCTTGTCGACCGCCGGACGCGAGACGACATAGGTCGGCGAGCGTTGCAGCATGGTGACGTGTGCGGCCTTTTCCGCCATCGCGGGCACCAGCGTCATCGCGGTGGCACCCGAGCCGATCACGACAACCCGCTTGCCGGTGTAATCCAGATTTTCCGGCCAGTGCTGCGGGTGAACGATCTGGCCCTTGAACGCGGCCTCGCCGGGAAATTCCGGGCGGTAGCCTTGATCATAACGGTAATAGCCGCCGCACATGAACAGGAAGCGGGCGACCGTCGTCTGGCGCGCGCCGTCCTTGCCTTCACTGATCACGTGCCAGGCCTGATCCTTGCCGGACCAGTCGGCAGACACGATCTTGGTGTTGAACGAGATGTGCTGACGGACGCCGTATTCATCCGCCGTGTCGTTGACGTATTTCCGGATGGACGGGCCATCCGCAATCGCCTTCGCCTCAGTCCAGGGTTTGAAGTCAAAACCCAGCGTGTGCATGTCGGAGTCGGAGCGGATGCCCGGATACCGGAACAGGTCCCACGTTCCGCCGATGGCGTCGCGCGCCTCATAGATCCGGTAGGTCTTGCCGGGAGACAGCTTCTGGAGATGCACGGCAGCGCCAATTCCGGACAGGCCGGCGCCGATGATGAGAACGTCTGTGTCGATTTTTGTCATGCGGCGCAGCTTACGCAGTTTCGCGCGAAATGAAATAGGTGACGCGGGCGTCACGCTTCAAAGCTGACTAGACGTTGGCCTGCCGGCCGAATGCCCCGGCGAGACGCAACTGGTCCTTCACCAGCGGAACGATGTCTTCATTGCCGGCCACGATCGAGCCGGTGGTCATCACGTGACCGCCGTCGATCTCGGCAATCTCGCCGCCCGCTTCGCGCACCAGCACGATGCCGGCCGCGATGTCCCACGACTTGAGGCTGCGTTCCCAGAAGCCGTCAAACCGGCCGGCTGCGACCCAGGCGAGATCGAGTGCGGCGGAGCCGTAGCGGCGGATGCCGGCGCAGACAGGCGTCATGGCCAGCATTTCGCGGGCGAAGGTGGTGTGGGCTTCTTCGGATTTGCCGAGCCAGGGCGTGCCGGTGGCAATCACGGCTTCCGACAGCTTGCGGCGCGTGGCGACCCGCAACTTGCGCTGTTCCAGCCAGGCGCCGCGGCCGGTTTCGGCCCAGAAGATCTCGTTCTTGGCGACGTCGAACACGACACCCGTCAGCAACTGGCCGTCGCGCTCCAGTGCGATCGACACCGAGTAGTGCGGTTGGCCGTGCAGGAAGTTCAGGGTTCCGTCGAGCGGGTCCACGATGAACCGGTTCGATTTGTCGGTCCCTTCCACAATGCCGCGTTCTTCCATGACAAAGCCATAGCCGGGGCGGGCTTTCATCAGGTGGGAATAGATCGTCTCTTCGGCGCGGTGATCGGCGTTCGACACGAAATCGGCCGGCCCCTTCTTGGAGACCTGCAGGTTTTCAACTTCGCCGAAGTCACGCGCCAGGCTGCGCCCAGCGGCGCGTGCGGCGGCGATCATGACTGCGCCAACGGGGGAGGGTTTCGACATGAGAAATAGCTCTTGCGCGCTTTGGAGGCGGAAGCGCGGGGCGTAAGGCCTTGAACGCGCAGGGTCAAGGCTGCGGAGTGTTAACGGATCGCCTTGCGGGATTCTCCTGTTGTGTTTGCGGCCTGCTCGCGCAACCCTTTGCGGACCGCAACACGCTCTGGAGGGGAAAACCATGCTGTCGCAATTCATGTCTTTCGACAAACTGATCGGGACGAGCCTGATCAAGATCATCTACTGGCTGGGCCTGCTCGGCATCGGGCTGGGCACGCTTGCCGGCGTTTTCGGCGGGCTCGCATCCATGGGACACAGCTTTTTTGGCGGGCTCGGCGCGATCATCGTGGCGCTGATCGGCGCCGTCGTGGGCGTGCTGTTCTGGCGGTTCATCTGCGAGATGTATCTCTTGCTCTTCCGCATGGCGGACGACCTGCGCGACATCAAGAACGCCAAGACCGGTATGGTCTCCTAGGCCGCTTCGAGCGCGTCGAACACCGCGTTGAAGGCCCTGACCGCAGCGGCGGGGCCTTCCGCATGGTTCCAGACGCCGCTGGAGACGGCGATGAAATCGGCGCCGGCGGTCACCAGAGGCGCGGCGTTCGCGGCCGTGATGCCGCCGATGGCGACGCAGGGGATCAACATCGCCGCCTGCCAGACCTGCAGCAGCTCGAGCTCGGCCGGCACTGTCCCCGGCTTGGTTGAGGTCGGGTAGAAGGCGCCGAAGGCAACATAGTCTGCGCCGTCTTCGCCGGCCTGCATCGCCTTGTGATAGCTGTTCTTCGCGGTGGCGCCGATGATGGCGTCGGGGCCGAGCAGCTTGCGGGCGGTCTTGACCGGCTCGTCTTCCCAGCCGAGGTGCACCCCGTCAGCCCCGAGTTCCTTGGCGAGCTCCAGCGAGTCGTTGATGAGCACGGCAACGCCCGCTTCCTGCGCGAGCGGCGTCAGCGCAAGGCCGGCTTCCCGCGTGGCCTGCATATCTATCATGCCGTCCGCACCCTTGAGGCGCAGCTGCAGCGAAGCCACATCACCGGCGGCCAAGACGGCCTCGAGGGTTTTCGCAAAGCCGGCCACGTCCGCAATCTGCGGCGGGGTGATCAGGTAGAGACGGGTGCGCGGACGGGGCAGAAGGGCTGAACTCATGGACGCTGCCTCTGCGATGCAGGCGGCGAGAAGTCAACGCCAGACCCTCTTGGAATCGTCTCCTGGGGGTTCCATAACAGAACTGTCGCCTCTGAATGGATGCCATCGATGCCGAACAAACTGCCCGTCCGCCTGTTCCAGCCGCTGTTTGGCCTGTTCATGGCGTTCTTCATGAGTTTTCTGATGTCCGGCGCGATCACGGCTCTGAACATCGGCTTTCCGGCGGACTTCTTCAGCCGGTGGATGCACTCCTGGGGCATCGCCTTCCTGCTGGCCTATCCCGCCATCCTGATCGTGGCGCCGATCGCCCGGCGGCTCGCCCTGCGGTTCGTGGAATCGCCGTTCGCTGCGCCGCAGTCTCCGGCCGAGGTCACCCAGCCGGTTTGAAAACACGTTTCGTGCTGGCCGGGGCTTTCGCCAGCGCGGCGCCCCTGCGCATCGGCCGGGGCTCAAGGTCGCCCTTGCAGTTGGGGCATTGGCCATCGAGCGGTCCGTCCGCGCAGTCGTCGCAGAACGTGCATTCGAACGAGCAAATGAACGCTCCGGGTTCATCCGGGGGCAGATCGCTGTCGCAGCGTTCGCAGTTGGGGCGCATTTCGAGCATCTGAAGTCTCCTTCACCGCGCGACGCCTACCGCAAGATTCAGAAGTCGAACAGGTCGCTCAGGAAGCTTTCGCGCTTGTGGCGCTTGCCCTTCTTGTATCGCCAGTCATCGTCATCCTCGTGGCGGTCCTGGAACCGGCCTTCGTCCCGGAAATGCTCGGGCGGGGGCGTGCTGGCCTGCGGTGCGGGCGAGGGGATGACGGTTGCCGAGCGGTCGATGATCTTGTCGAGTTCGCCCCGGTCGAGCCAGACGCCGCGGCATTTCGGGCAATAGTCGATCTCGACCCCCGATCGGTCCGCCATGATCAGGGTTTCACCATCCACCGGGCATTTCATGCAGGAGCACCTCAAGGCAAAAGGGACGCAGCTGTCCGGCTGCGTCCCTTCAGATGGGCATTGAGGGCCTGCCCGCAAGGGACAGGATGCCTCAGCCGGCTTTCGAGGCTTCACAGATGCAGTGGATCGTGTCGCCGAGAATGGCGTCGAATTCTGCATCGGCCTGCTGGGCCGAAAGGCCTTCGGTCAGCGCGCGCGAAAAGCTGGCGATGATGCCGGTATTCTCGCCCAGCTTGCGGTTGGCCTCGTCGCGGCTGTAGCCACCCGATAGGGCGACGACACGCATCACGCGCGGATGGTCCACCAGCGCCTTGTAGAAGTTCGCCGTCTCCGGCAGCGTCAGCTTCAGCATCACCTGCAGGTTGGCGGGCAGGGCGTCGAGGTGTTTGAGGATTTCGGTGCGCAGGATCGCTTCGGCCTCGGCCTTGTCGGCAATCGAGATCGTCACTTCCGGCTCGATGATGGGCATCAGGCCGTGCGACAGGATCTGCTTGCCGACTTCGAATTGCTGGGCGACCACGGCGGCAATGCCGGCCGGATTGGCAGCGTCGATGACCGAGCGCATCTTGGTGCCGAAGATGCCTTTGGCCGCTGCGCGCGTCAGCAGCGCGTCAAGGCCGGTGATCGGCTTCATCAGCTGGACGCCGTCCTGGGCCGGTTCGAGGCCCTTGTCGACTTTCAGGAAGGGAACGACGCTGCGTTTGGTCCAGAGGTATTCCGCCGTCGGAATGCCGTCGATGGCGCCGTCCATGGTGCGCTCGAACAGGATTGCGCCGATGACCTGTTCACCGGTAAACGCGGGCGACTTGATGATCCGTGCACGCATGTCGTGGATCAGGCCGTACATTTCTTCCTCGGTCGACCAGGCGCCCTCGTCCACGCCATACTGGCGCAGCGCCTTCGGCGTCGAGCCGCCCGACTGGTCGAGCGCAGCAATGAAGCCCGCCTTCTGCGACATCTGCCGCGCCATCTCTTCCGTGCCAACCGTCATTGCCGTATCCATGCTTGTCATTGTCCCGACCTTCGCTGGCCCCCCTCAAGGGCGGCCTGTTCATCTGTATCCGTATCGTCACGCCGCCCAAGTCCAAAGCGGCGCTGTCACGGTTTGAAACAGCGGCCCGGGCCATAATCGGGTCCAGTGTCTCAAATGTGGCGGCGCCGGGCGGCTGACCTTTCACACTGCCCTATATTCAAGCGGCGTGCCGGAAAAGGCAGACAACGTTGCCATGCGGCAACGCGGCCTCCGGTCAGCGGCGCAGCGCTTCCACGCCCGGCAATTGCTTGCCTTCCATCCATTCCAGGAAGGCACCGCCGGCCGTGGAAATGAAGGTCAGGTCATCGGCCACGCCAGCGTGATGCATCGCCGCCACGGTGTCGCCGCCGCCGGCAACGGCAATCAGCTTGCCCGCCTTGGCGCGCGCGGCGGCGGCCTTTGCGGCCGAGACCGTGGCCTTGTCGAAGGGCTCGAGTTCAAACGCGCCGAGGGGGCCGTTCCACACCACGGTTTTCGCGACATCCATGGCCGTGGCGAGGATCGCGACCGATTGCGGGCCGGCGTCCAGGATCATCTCGTCATCGGCGACCTCATCGAGGCCGCAAACGCGGTGGGCAGCGTGCGCTTTGAACTCCTTCGCCACAACCACATCCCGGGGCAGGATGATGTCGCAACCGGACGCCTTGGCGATGGCTTCGATTTCCTTTGCCGTCTCCATCAGGTCGCGCTCGCAAAGTGATTTGCCTACGGAATGCCCCCGCGCAAAGAGAAACGTGTTCGCCATGCCGCCGCCGATCGCCAGCGCATCGACCTTGGTCACGAGGTTCTTGAGCAGGTCGATCTTCGACGACACTTTCGCGCCGCCGACAATCGCCATCACCGGACGCTCGGGATTGCCGAGCGCCTTGTCGAGTGCATCGAGTTCCTCTTCCATGTTGATGCCGGCATAGGCGGGCAGCAGGTCGGCCAGCACGGCGGTCGTCACGTGCCGGCGGTGCGCGGCCGAGAATGCATCATTGACGAACAGGTCGCCGAGCGCGGCAATCTCTTTCGCGAGATCGATGTCGCCCGTTTCTTCGCCTTTGTAGAAGCGCGTATTCTCCAGCAGGATCACGCCCGCAGGCTGCAGGTCAGCGATTGCTTTCTTGACGTGCTCGCCCTTGCAGTCAGCCACGAAGCTGACATTGGCGCCGAGCACCTTGGCGAAGGCGCCGGCGATCGGGGCGAGGCTCATCTCGGCGACGCGCTCACCCTTGGGGCGTCCGAAATGGGCGAGCAGCGCGACCTTGGCGCCGGCGGTGCGCAGGCTCTGGACCGTATCGACAGCGGCTCGCAGGCGGGTATCGTCCGTGACCAGACCGTTTTCCATCGGCACGTTGAAGTCGACGCGGACAAGCGCGACCTTTCCCGTGAGATTTCCGGCGTCGGAGATGCGTTTGAAGGATGTCATTTCGGGGCTCCGCTCATCCCCGCACCGGCAGGGGTCCCGTGTTGTTGAAATGTGCCGTGCCCGATCCCCGCTTGTGCGGGGAAGGGGCCGAACATGAGACTAGATCAGCTTCGCCAGCGCGATGGCGGTGTCGGACATGCGCGTCGAGAAGCCCCACTCGTTGTCGTACCAGGTCATGATCGACACGAAGTTGCCGTCCATGACTTTCGTCTGGTCGAGGTGGAAGATCGAGGAGCGGGCATCGTGGATGAAGTCCACCGAAACGTTCGGCTGGTCCGTGAAGCCGAGGATGCCCTTTAGCGGGCCGCTGGTGGCGGCAGCAACGATGGCGGCGTTGATATCTTCCGCCGTGGTGTGTTTCTTCGCAATGAACTTGAGGTCGACGAGCGAGACGTTCGGTGTCGGCACGCGCACCGAGATGCCGTCCAGCTTGCCTTTCAGTTCCGGCAGCACGAGGCCGACAGCCTTGGCCGCGCCGGTCGAGGTCGGGATCATCGAGAGGGCCGCAGCGCGCCCGCGATACAGATCCTTGTGCATCTGGTCGAGCGAGGGCTGGTCATTCGTGTACGAATGGATCGTCGTCATCATGCCCTTGTCGATGCCGACAGCGGCGTGCAGGACCTGCGCAACCGGCGCGAGGCAGTTGGTGGTGCACGAGGCGTTGGAGACGACCATGTGGTCTTTCTTCAGCTTGTCATGGTTGACGCCGTAAACGACCGTCAGGTCCGCGCCGTCTGCCGGGGCGGACACGAGCACGCGCTTGGCGCCGGCGGCCAGGTGCGCCGAGGCCTTGTCCTTCGACGTGAAGATGCCGGTGCATTCCATCGCGATGTCGACGTCCAGTTCGCGGTGCGGCAGGTCCTTCGGATCGCGGATCGCGGTCACCAGGATCGGCTTGCCGTTGATGACGATCTTGTCGCCGTCCACCTTCACGTCCGCCGGGAAGCGGCCGTGGACCGAATCGAAGCGCAGGAGGTGCGCATTGGTCTCGACCGGGCCGAGATCGTTGATGGCGACCACTTCGATGTCGGTGCGACCATGTTCGATGATCGAGCGCAGGACGAGGCGGCCGATCCGGCCAAAACCATTGATTGCAACGCGAACGGCCATCTGTTTTCTCCTGTCAGGCGAGATATCTCGCAGTTTTGCTGCCATTTACTGGCGCTGGCCCCCCACGTCCACCCCGCATGCCGTGCGGCACCGCGCCGCGAAATGACGTTGGGGAAGGGGGCTATTGCCTTGCCCGGTGCCTGCAAGTTCCATGCAAGGCCGCCCGCTGGACAGCTCCGGCGGCGGCGCCTAGTGCGGAGGGGATCGAGGGGCGCACATGACGGACGCGGCAGGGCAAGGGGCGAAGACGGGCCGGCCGATGCTCGACTGGGTGCTGTTTGGCGTCCTGTCGATGATCTGGGCGGGGGCCTATCCGCTGACCCGCCTCGCCGTCGGCAAGGGCATGGAGACCGGCCTGCCACCCCAATGGGTGCTGCCTGGCCGGCTGTTGATCGGCGCCGTTGTGCTGTGGACGGTGCTGCTCGCCGCCCGCAAGCATCTGCCGCCCTTCCGGGACTTGCGGCGCTGGCGCACGATCATCGGCATGGGTGTGGCCGGCTCGGTGATCCCGTTCTTCTTCATCACCACCGCCCAGCAGAGCGTCGATTCCAGCCTCGCCGCCCTCTACACGGCGGCCTCGCCGGTCTTCGTCGCCATCGGCGCCAACCTGCTCTTCGCCGAGGAGCGCATGACGCGGCGCACCGGCTTTGGTGTGGTTCTGGGCTTTGTCGGCGTCGGGGTCCTGTTCGGGCCGGACGCGGTCAGCGGGCTCGCCTCCGCCAACGTGATCGCGCAGGTCTTCCTGCTGATCGCCACCCTGTCCTACGCGCTCAGCACGCTGATCGCGCGCGGGGCGCCGCCGATGGAGGCCATCGTCTTTGCCGCCAGCTATGCCACCGTTTCTGCGCTGGTCGCCTTGCCTTTGACGCTCACCGTCGATCCCGCTTCGGTGAACGCCGGCTGGGTGAACTGGCTGGGCGTGCTGGGACTGGGGCTCGGCTCATCCGGATTGGCCCAGATCGTCTACATGACGTTGATCACACGGGCCGGCGCGACCTTCGTGTCACTGAGCGGTTACTCGATCCCGATCATCAGCGCCGTGTTCGGATGGGTCTTCTTCCACGAAACGCAAAGCTGGAACGCGCTGCTCGCGTTCGGCCTGATCCTCGGCGGCGTCTGGCTTGCCCGCACCGGGGGGCGGGGGCGCGCCGGGGCTCAGCGGTAAGCGGCAACCGACTCGCGCACTTCGCCGTCCGTATCGAACAGGAAGGTCTCGGCGACCAGTTCTTCGCGGTGGTTCGTGTACAGAAGGGTGATCGCGTCAGAGCCCGTGAGGACATTTTCGAGCTCGAAGAACAGCTCGGGCGAGCGCTCCAGCGCGCGCGTCCAGTAATCCCGCAGCGCCGCCTTGCCGGAGACCGACACGGCGCCATTGCCCATGACCAGCGCGATGCGCGGCGAATGAAACACCACGCCGTCCGAATAATGCGCGAGGATGCGGTCGATGTCCCGGTCATTCCAGGCCGACATCCAGGCCCGCGCAAAGGTCTCCGCCTTGGCCTTGTCCAGCATGCCCGTCTCCCTGGTCCGAATCAGCGTCTGCATCTTGCATCGCCGGCGGGTCGCGTCCACCGTCGGCGCGGGAGGCCGTCCATGATAAAACGCAGTGTCCAGATCCTTCTGGCCGTCTTCTTCCTCGCCGCGGGCCTCCTGCATTTCCGGCTGGATGACGCGTTCGCGCGGATCGTGCCGCCGCTACTGCCCTTTCCGGTCTGGATCGTGTGGATCACCGGGCTCATGGAGCTGGCCTTCGCCGCCGCGCTGATCGCCCGGTGGCGCCTGCCGCTGACCGGGCTGCTCCTGTCGGCCTACCTGCTCGCGGTCCTGCCGGCGAACATCTACATGGCGATGGCCCGGATCCCCCTGGGCGACACGGCCATGAGCCCCGCAGCCCTGTGGATCCGCGTCGCGCTGCAGTTTCCGCTGATCGCGCTTGTGCTGTGGTCGGCCGGGTCGCCGCCGTTCCGGAAAACACCGGATACGGACGGCTAGCTTCGCGCCTCAGCCCTGGCCGTTGACCGCCAGAACGTCCTCGACCGTGCGCAGGCCCGGCTTCGGCGCGGTAACGAGCACCGCCATGTTGCCGGGCAGGTGCTTGTTGTCGAGCATCTTCTCGTGGGCGAGGGGAATGTCCGCCCAGGTGAACACTTCCGACATGCCGGGGTCGATCCGGCGGTTGATCACCAGCTGGTTGGCCTCGCTCGCCTGCTTGAGGTTCGCAAAGTGCGAGCCTTGCACGCGCTTCTGGCGCATCCACAGGAACCGGGCGTCCATGGTCAGGTTGAAGCCCGACGTGCCGGCGCAGATCACAACCATGCCGCCGCGTTTCACCACGAAGACCGAAACCGGGAAGGTGGCTTCGCCGGGATGTTCAAAGACGATGTCGACGTCCTTCTTCCCGGTGATGTCCCAGATCGCCTTGCCGAACTTGCGGCTCTCTTTCATGTAATCGTTGAACTCGGGACCGTTGACCTTCGGCAGCTGGCCCCAGCAGTTGAAGTCATTGCGGTTGATCACGCCCTTGGCACCGAGGCTGAGCACATAGTCGCGCTTGTCTTCGGAGGAGACGACGCCGATCGCGTTGGCGCCGGTGACCGCGCAGAGCTGCACGGCAAAGCTGCCGAGGCCGCCCGAGGCGCCCCAGACGAGCACGTTGTCCGCCGGCTTCACGATGTGCGGGCGGTGGCCGAACAGCATCCGGTAAGCGGTCGCGAGCGTCAGCGTGTAGCAGGCGCTTTCTTCCCAGGTCAGGTGTTTCGGGCGCGGCATGCACTGGCGGGCCTGCACACGGCAGAACTGCGCGAAGGCGCCGTCCGGCGTTTCATAGCCCCAGATGCGCTGGCTGGGCGAGAACATCGGGTCGCCGCCATTGCACTCCTCGTCGTCGCCGTCGTCCTGGTTGCAGTGGATCACGACTTCGTCGCCCGGCTTCACGCGGGTGACGCGCTTGCCCACGGCCCAGACGATGCCGGCCGCATCGGACCCGGCCACGTGGAAGGGTTGCTTGTGCACGTCGAACGGGGAGATCGGCTCGCCCAGCGCCGCCCAGATGCCGTTATAGTTCACGCCGGCGGCCATCACGAGCACCAGCACTTCGTCGGAATCGATCTCCGGAACCGGAACCTGCTCGACCAGCATCGCGGTCGAAGGCCGGCCATGACGCTCGCGCCGGATTGTCCAGGCGTGCATCAGCTTGGGTACGTGAAACTCGGGCGGAATCTCGCCGAGTTCATAAATGTCTTTCTGGATGCGTCCCGCCGTTTTCGTGGCCATCACGTTCCTCCGTTTGAATTGTTAGAGCCGACTTCCACTCTGCGGTGGCTTCACAGCCCGGTTTGGCGCGGGCACACTGGCAAGTGTCATGCCGCAGCGCAAGAAAAATGTTGCGGCGCACAAATCCATCCCGCTTCTGTCAGGACCGCCTAATGCCCGTTTGCCCGATTGTACATCTGAATGGTTCATTCCTGCCGCTGGCCGAGGCCCGGATTTCGCCGCTGGATCGCGGCTTCCTGTTCGCCCATGCCGCCTATGAAGTGACCGCCGTCTATGGCGGCCGGTTCATCGACCTGCCGGGACACCTCGCGCGCCTGTCGCAAACCCTCGCCGGAATCGCCCTGCCAGACCCGCATTCGGCCGCAGACTGGGCCGCCCTGCATACGGAACTGATCGTACGCAACGATGTCGCGGAAGGGACCGTCTATCTCGAGGTCACAGGCGGGGCCTATGAGTCCCGCGATTTTGCCGGCCCGGCAACCTTTGTCCCCACCGTGTTCGCCTACGCCGATGCCAAGCCCCTGATCGGCAAGGAAGCCCGCGACGGCATCAAGGTGGTCTTCCTGGACGACACGCGCTGGAAGCGGCGCGACATGAAAACCGTTCAGCTCTTGTCGCAAGGCCTCGCCTACCGGGCCGCCAAGGCGCAGGGGGCGGATACGGCCTTCATGGTGGAGGAGGGATTCGTCACCGAAGCGGCCTCGGCCAATGCCTGGATCGTCACGGCGGCGGGCGAAATCATCACCCGAGATCTCTCACCGGCCATCCTGCCGGGCATCACGCGGGCGGGTGTGATGTCGCTGCGCGGGAGCGGCGGGTTTACCGTCACCGAGCGCGCCTTCACACCGGACGAAGTGGTCAATGCGGCCGAGGTTTTCACGACCTCGGCCGGCGCGATGGTGGCCCCGGTGACGCATGTCGGGGGCCGTCCGGTCGGGGATGGCCAGCCCGGACCGGTCACCCGGCGGATCCAGCGCCTTTATTATGAAGCCATGGGCGCCGACCTGGCCGCCGTCGCCCCCTGGGCGCTTGAGCGGACGTGACGTCTGGCGCTGCGGCGGTCCCGTCAGCGCGGATCGGTGTCGATGATTTCGCCTTCGATGATCTCGCCGCCGCCCTC
>JBGSOU010000307.1:0-10374 GCA_041739025.1 Hyphomonas sp. | reverse complement strand
CCGGGTCGCCCGGCGATGTGGCCCGCCGGCTCGAAGCCGAAAGTGACGCGGCGGCGCAGCCCGCCGAGTAGCAGGCCTTTTCAGGTAAGGTTACTGTCTGCCGCAGGGCGCTTGAAACGCGCCTTCATGCTTCGCATAGACATGGGCGATAGACATTTCCCGAGCCAACCGTCAGGCCAACCATGAATCTCTTCTTCCGGTTCTTGCGCGTCTTCCTGCCCGCCTTCTTTGCGAAGGTGCATACCGGCCTGATGGACCTGCACATCGTGCGCTCCGCCGTCTGGCTGGGTGACCAGGACCCGATGGGCCACATGACCAACTCGCGCTATTCGTCCTTCACCGATCTCGGCATGATGAACTACATGGGCCGCACCGGCGCCCTGAAGGCGTACCGCAAGCGCGGCTGGATCCCCATCGTGCAGTTCGAATCCTTCAACTACATCCGCATGCTGCGCTTTCCGCAGAAGTTCGAAGTCCAGACCCGCCTCGCCGGCTGGGATGGCTCCTTTCTCTGCTTCGAGCACAAGTTCGTCGCCAACGGCCAGGTCTGCGCGGAAAGCCACATGGTGGCGCGCCTGTATGGCCGAAAGAAAGTGAAGATCACGGCGGAGATGGCGCTTGAAGTCCTCGGACAAACGCTGGAAAGCCCACCGCTCGACGCCCAGTTCACCTTTGCCGTTGCAGAATTGAGATCCCGTGGATGACTGACACGCCCCTGCCCCTGATCATCGATTGCGACCCGGGCATCGACGATGCCGTGATGCTGATGATGGCCTTCCTCAGTCCGCGCCTTGATGTGCAGGCGATCACAACGGTTGCCGGCAACGTGCCCCTCGCCTTCACCAGCCGCAACGCACGCATGATCTGTGAGCGGATGGACCGGACCGGCACCCCGGTGCATGCAGGCTGCCCACGCCCCATGGTCCGCAAGATGGTCACGGCCGAGGATTTTCACGGCGAGTCCGGAATCGCCGGCATGGACGTGTTCGAACCGGGGGTGCCACTGGCGCCCGGCCACGCGGTCGATGTGCTGATCGAAAAACTGTCTGCGCCGCCCGAAGGCGGCTACACGGTCATCCTCTCCGGGCCAATGACCAATCTGGCCGCCGCCCTCATCATGGCTCCGCAGATCGCGCACGGCATTCGCGAACTCGTCGTGATGGGCGGCGCCGACACAGCGGGCGGCAACATCACACCGTCGGCGGAATTCAACATCTACGCCGATCCCCTCGCCGCTGCGATCGTCTTCGACGCCGGATTGCCGACTGTGGTGCTCGCCCTCGACGCGACCCACCAGGTGCGCGCCGAACAGGTCCGGGTCGACCGGATCCGCGCCCTGCCCGGCCGCCATGCGGAACTCATGGCCGACCTGCTCGACGCGGCCAACCGGCTGGAACTGCGCTGGCGGCCCGGCATGCAGGTGCCGATGCACGATCCGTCCACGGTCGGCTGGGTGCTCGCGCCGCACCTCTTCGAAACCAAGCGCTGCCGCGTCAGCGTCGTCACCCGTCCGGGCAAGGACTTTGGGCGCACCAAGGTCAAGGATAGCGCGCGCGGTCCCCATCGCTGGGTCACCGTTGCCGATGCGGACGGATTCTTCGCATTGGTCGAAGACCTGCTGAAGGCGCCCGCATGATCACCGTTGTCGGTTCGGTCAATCTCGATCTCGTCGCCTCCGGCGCGCCGTTGCCGCATCCTGGCGAAACGGTGACCGGCGCCCGCCTCGCGCGTTATCCTGGCGGCAAGGGCGCAAACCAGGCGCTCGCCGCCGCGCGGCTCGGCCAAAAGGTTCGCCTGATCGCAGCCGTCGGACATGACGACATGGCGGAGGAGGCGCTGAAGCTGCTTCGCGCCGGCGGCGTCGATCTTTCCGCCACCTGCACCGTGAACGGCGAAACAACCGGCGTTGCCCTGATTGCGGTCTCGCCGGACGGCGAGAACCTGATCGTCGTTTGTCCGGGTGCGAACAATGCGCTGAGGCCGGGCGATGTCGAGGGTGAGGCCATTGGACACCTGATGGGCGTGCTCGAAGTTCCCGTCCCGGCCTTGCTGGCGGCTGCCCGCAAGGCCACCGGTTTTGTCGCGCTGAACCTCGCGCCCGCCCTGCCGGTGCCGGATGCCCTGCTCGACGAAGCCGATCTCCTCGTCGTCAACGAAACCGAGGCCGCCTATTATGGCGCCGCGCTACACGCGCCCGGCCGCCTCGTCGCCATTTCGCTCGGCAGCGACGGCGCCGAGCTCTGGAAAGGCGGCCTGCGGATCGCTTCCGCCCGGCCGCCCGAAGTCCGGGTCGTCGATACGGTGGGCGCTGGCGACACATTTTTCGCCGCTCTCACCACGGCGTTGATCGAAGGCCAGTCCGAGGCCGAGGCGCTGGCCTTTGCCGTTGCCGCCGGCGCCGCTGCCTGCACGAAACCCGGCGCCCAGCCAAGCCTGCCCACCCGCGCCGAAGTGGACGCGCTGCTGGCGCGTTGACCAACGATTGCTCCCAAGCCCCCTGCGCCGGCCTTTGCGGAGACGGCGGTATTTGGTTGCACAGAATCTGCGCTACGCAACAAATCCGTACCGCTAGCCCTACACATCCCCTGTCTTCGCGGCGAAAGCCAACCCCCGGAAACCCTTGACGCGTTTGAGAGTCTGGCCGCTGGCCTGCGCCGGGATGACAGAAAACCCAGTTTTTTGCCTGTTTCGAATCCGGCGGGACACCGGTCCGGGTTAGTCTCCTGCCATGCGTGAGGCCAAGGAGGTGAACGGCCAGACCTCACGCGGGTCCGGCATCGTTTGAGTTCTTCAGGCGATGTTGGAAGCGGATGGGATGATGTGCCCCGTGGCCACGGGGACACCTCGACCAGACCCTGCACGTTTCAAAAGTTCCCGCAGCCATGGGCACCGCCCATCCGCAGGACCCGAACGAGGCGATAGCCGGAAGGGGAAACCCTGTCCGGGTGTCGGTGTTTGCATTTGCAGTGAAGGCCCACCCTGACCCACCCCGCGCGAAGCGTGGGGAGGGTCAGGGTGGGGCGCTTCCAAAATCCCGAACTAGCCCGTCTTGCCCATCCGGCGGCGCTGCACGCTCGACGGAATGTTCAGGCTCTCGCGATACTTCGCAACCGTGCGGCGGGCGATCTCGATCCCGAAGCTGGTGAGGATCTCGACAATCTGGTCGTCCGACAACACATCATCCGACTGTTCGTCCTCGATCAGCTGCTTGATCCGGTGACGGACGGCTTCGGCAGAATGCGCCTCGCCGCCGCCGGTCGCGGGAATCGAGGCGGAGAAGAAATACTTCAGTTCGAACAGGCCGCGCGGGGTGGCCATGTACTTGTTGGTCGTCACGCGGCTGACGGTCGATTCGTGCATTTCGATCGCATCGGCCACCTGCTTGAGGTTCAGCGGACGAAGGTGGGCGACGCCGTGCGCAAAGAAGCCATCCTGCTGGCGCACGATCTCGCTTGCCACTTTCAGGATCGTGCGGGCCCGCTGGTCGAGCGATTTGATCAGCCAGGTGGCCGAAGCGGCGCATTCGGAGATGAACTCCTTCTCCTTGTCGCGCATCGGCAGCGCCGTGACTTCGGCATAATAGGCCTTGTCCATCAGCACGCGCGGCAGCGTTTCGGAGTTCAGCTCAACGGCGTACATGCCGTTCGGCAGTTCACGGATGTAAACGTCAGGTGCCACGGCCACGGTGGTGTCACTCGAGAATCCGGCCCCCGGCTTCGGTGACAGCTGGCGCAGCTCCAGAAGCATGTCCTGGATGTCGGCCTTGTCGACGCCGCAGACGTCCATCAACGCCTTGAGGTCGTGCTTGGCCACCATGTGCAGGTTGTCGAGCATCGCCTGCATGGCGGGGTCGAGACGGCCCCGCTCCTTCAGCTGCAGGCCGAGACATTCCGGGATTGAACGCGCCATCACGCCAGTCGGATCGAACCCCTGGCAAACAGTCAGCACCGCTTCGACATTGGCGATGTCGGCGCCGAGCGATCTGGCCACGTCTTCGAGCGGCGTGCGCAGGTAGCCGGTCTCGTCAGTTTCGTCGATCAGGCGCGCCGCGATCAGGCGGTCGACATCTGACAGGCCGGCAAAGTTCAGCTGCATGTGCAGGTGTTCGGCCAGCGTCACATCGCTCGAGAGGTTGGCGGTATAGTCGAAATCGTCAGATGATTGTTGGCCGCTGCCGGCAGTCGACCAGTCGGTGGTGGCGGACGGCCCGGAGGCGCCGACGGGCTCGGCCGCGTCGGATCCGGTCCCCGGTTCATAGACGTCCTCGCCTGGCGCATCGCGTTGCTCGCGCGCTTCGCCCTGCCCCGACCGGTCGTCGAGCGAGAGCTCTTCGCGGCCTTGCGGCTCAACCGTTTCGGCAGCCGGCGCGCTGTCGTCCTCGACCTTGAGGAGCAGCGGATTGCGCTCCAGCTCGGCCTCGACGAATTCGGCGAGCTCCTGGTTGGACAGCTGGAGAAGTTTGATCGCCTGCTGCAGTTGCGGCGTCATCACCAGGGACTGTCCCTGGCGCATGTCGAGTGAATGTTTCATGGCCATAGGCCGCGCCCCCTGAGATCAAGCGGCGAACTGCTCACCCAGATAGACCCTGCGCACGTCATCATTGCGAAGCACGTCTTCCGGCGTGCCGTCAAAGAGGACAGCGCCATCATACATCACATAGGCCCGGTCGACGATCTGCAGCGTCTCGCGGACCTGGTGGTCCGTGATGAGAACGCCGAGGCCGCGCTGCTTGAGGAAGCGGACAAGGTCGGAAATGTCGGAAATGGCGAGCGGGTCGATGCCGGTGAACGGTTCGTCCAGTAGCATGAAGCTCGGACGAGATGCGAGTGCCCGCGCAATCTCCACCCGCCGCCGTTCGCCGCCCGAGAGGGACGTCGCCGGCTGCTTGCGGAGGTGTTCCACGTGCAGTTCACTGAGCAGGCTGTCGACCTGGGCCTGGCAGGCGGAGCGGTCTTTCTCGACCAGTTCCGCAACAGCCATGACATTTTCCTCTACACTCATGCCCCGGAAGATCGACGCTTCCTGGGGCAGGTAACCGACGCCCAGACGGGCGCGCTGGTACATCGGCAGGCGCGTTACATCTTCGCCGTCGATGGAGATTGATCCGGCATCGGCGCCGATCAGTCCCATGATCATGTAGAAACAGGTGGTCTTGCCGGCCCCGTTGGGTCCGAGCAGGCCGACAACTTCGCCGCGGGCGAGGGACAGGGATACGTCGCGCACGACCTGGCGCTTGCCAAATGATTTGGCAAGGTTCTCGACCACCAGGCCTTCGGCCGCTTCGCTCATCCGATTGTCCATCCTTCCGCGGCCGTTTTCCGGCCTTCCCCAGCCTTAACCCGGCATGCTTAAGATCGGTTTCACCTGTCCGTTCAAATTCACTGGTTCTGCGGCGGCTGGCTCGAGGGATCGATCACCATCCGCGTGCGCCCCGAGCCCCCTTCCAGGGTCGTGCGGCGGTTTTTGACCTCCATCCGCAGGGTTTGACCCTCGGCAACGTCCCGGTCCCGGATCAGGGCGACCTTGCCGGTTATCGTGATCGTGTCGGTCGCGAGTTCGTAAACGCCGAGGTCACCTTTGGCCTTGAGCTCGGGCGTCACGTAGTAAACGTTACCCTCGGCGACGATGTTTTCAACCTGTCCAAACCCGCCGACGATGCTGGTGCTGGCCGCGTTCGCGGGCTTGGCGAGGAAGCGGATCGTGACATTGTCGGCCCGCAGGCGCGCAGTGCCTTGCTGGATGTCGACATTGCCGATCAAAAGAACCTTGTTTTCCTTCTCGAGGCTCTCGGTCCGGGCAGAATTGATGTAAATCGGACCGCCCTCAGACGAGATCTGCGCGACAGACGGCAGGGCCATCATTGCAAGTCCAAGGGCTGCGGCTGCGGCTTTACGGAGTGCCATCTTGCTCACTTTCAGACGTTGCGGGCTCTTCGGCCGGTTGAGGATAGATCACAGTGCGCACATTGCCTTCAAAGACAATCCGGTTGCCACCATCGAGAATTTCATACGAGTCCGCCCGGATATCGCCAAGGGGGCCTTTGCCTTCCAGTGGTGAAAGTCCCTCAACCCGGTCCTCGCCCAGCACCAGGCGCGCGCCCTTGGTGGTAAAGGTGTAGCCGGCACTGTCGCGGATGTTCACGTCCTCATAAAGCTCGAGGACCCCCTTCTCGCGGTCATAATAGCCGGTCGGGGCTTTCAGTTCGGCGCCGTTTCCGTCGCGCATCACTGGATTGACGAGATCGACCACCCCGCCTTCCGTGCGCCGCCTTTGGGCGGCATCGGCGGTGATCGTGAACACCTGGCCGTCCGAATCGCGCCCGGTGAAACGGGGGTTGATCATGGTCACCGCTTCATCATCGCGCACGGCCGGCGGGCGGGAATCCTGGGTGAAGGCGCTGCGGAAGACATAGCCCAGAAACAGGCCGATCGAGACGGCGGCCGCGCCGACGAGGGCATAGCGCAGGTAGCGCACACGTTCGGACCGGAGACGGGCCTGCGCCAGCGTCAACTGGCGCCGCGGGGCCCAGAGCGTGGCGGGGTCGTGATGAAGGCTGGCGTCCATGCGCGGGGCGGCCCGTTCCTGCAAAAATGTCAGGCTTCATGCTTAACCGCGATGACGCCCAAGTGAAAGCGCGGGCGGCAGCGTTCAGCTGTGGGCGAAAATGTCTTCGTCGCCCCAACCGGCCCGGTCGAGTTCGGCGCGCACCGGCAGGACGCCGAAGCAGGCCTCGGCAAGGCCGAGCCGGCCTTCGCGCACCAGCATCGCCTCAAGGCCGGCCTTGATCTGGTGCAGATGCAGCACGTCGGAGGCGGCGTACTGGATCTGCGCCTCCGACAATGTGGCAGCGCCCCAATCGGAACTCTGCTGGGCCTTGGACATGTCGATGCCGGCCATCTCGCGGGCGACATCCTTCAGGCCGTGGCGGTCGGTATAGGTGCGGGCGAGGCGCGAGGCGATCTTGGTGCACCAGATGGGGGCGACGGTAATGCCCATCCATTTGCGCATCATCGCGATATCAAAGCGCGCGAAGTGGAACAGTTTGACGACAGCGGGGTCGGTCATCAGCGCCTTGAGGTTCGGGCAGTCGAAGTCCCGGGTCAGCTGCACGAGGTGCGCCGTACCGTCACCGGCCGACAGCTGAACCAGCGTCAGGTAGTCCCGGTTCGGATTGAGCCCCATCGCTTCGGTGTCGACGGCAACGACCGGACCGAAGCTGAGGCCTTTGGGGAGATCCCCCTTGTGAAGCGTGATCTGGCTCATCTGCGGGCCTTAGCATGATGGCCATTAAGGGCAAGTGTGCGGCGGCGTCAGCCTGCCGCCTTCTTCGCGGCCACCAGCGCCGTATCCAGGGCCGACAGGAAACGCGACCGGTCGGCCTTCGAGAAGGGGGCAGGCCCGCCGGCTCCGATCCCGGCGACGCCGACGCGCAGGTCTGCCATGATCGCGCGGGTGGCGAGGGCGCCGCCGATCGAGTCCGGGGTGAACGGTTTGCCGGTCGGGCCGAGCACCCGCGACCCGGCCTTCAGACAGCGATCCGCGAGCGGAATGTCGGCGGTCACAACGACATCAAGCGACGTGGCGGTCTCTGCGATCCAGTCATCGGCGGCGTCAAACCCGTCGCTGACGATCTTGCGGGCGACGAGGGGATGTTCCGGAATGCGGATATAGGAATTGGCGACAATCACCACGGCCACCTGATGGCGCAGGGCCACCTTGTAGATCTCGTCCTTTACCGGGCAGGCATCGGCATCAACGAGAATGCGAGGCGCCAATCGTGTCTCCAGTCATTCGGTTGCGGGCGCGGTCTCCCCGCGCCGGGTTGCAACCCAGATCATGAGGAAATCCCGCCCGTGCGACAAGGTCTGGCCTTCGATCTTGCCGTCCACGAGCCGGCCGGAATGACTGTAGGGCGCCGTGCCGTCCGTGGTCACCGCGCCGAAGGCAAGTGTCGACCCCCGCATCGCATATTCCGCGTCTTCGAACGCCGACTGATAAAACGAGCCCGTCAGGGCGCCGGCATCGCCCACCTGCAGCTCGAGCACGGTCGAACTGGGCGGCTCGTCCGGCGAATAGAACATTGCGACATCCCAGGTGCCATTGAGGTCCGACGGCTTCAACGCGGCGGGAGGCGGCGCAGCAGGGGTCGCGCAGGCGGCAAGCCAGAGGGCGAGCACAGGACCGAGAACTTTCATGAGGCACCTTTCACCAGACACTGCGCTGCAACTAGGCTGCGCGGCCGCTCCGGCAAGGATGCCTGGCTCAGGGCGTTTCCATTTCGGCGATCCACAGGCGGACCAGCGCCAGCCCGTCCGGGTCCGGCGAGGCGCGTCCGAGTTCCGGCATCGCAATGCCGGGTTCGGTTGAGCCGATCCGGTAGGCCATGATCGACCGGTCCGGCGCCCCCGGCACGATGACCTTGAACAGGCTGCCTGCCCCGCGTCCGGCCGCGACCGGATGCTTGCCGATGCCGAGCTTCACCGGATCGGTTTCCGTGGCCGCCAGCCAAAGGCCGGAATTCGACGCCGAACCATCCGGCTTGTGGCAGTGGGCGCAGTTGATATCGAGCCAGGCGCGGGCGCGGATGTCGGCCGGCAGCGACACGTCGAACACTTTCGGCGCGGCGGGCACGGACGCCGGCAGGGCGTCGAGGAGGCCGCGCGAGACCCAGTTTTCCAGCTGCGCATGATGGTTCAGGTTGCGCGCTTTCGGGCCGATGGGCGACAAGGCGCTGCCCGCCTGATGGCAGGTCTTGCACTGGTTCTGGTTGGGTACGGAATAGTTGATCGTGATCGCGGCGCCCGCCGGGGTGATCGTCTCGATGGTCCGGTGCCCGCCGACCGGAGTGTAAACCGCCTCGGTGCCCTCTGCATTCCAGATGTAAGGAAACGCGGCCCAGCCGGATTGCTTGTGGATCAGGAGGCGCGTTTCGACGAGATACTGGCCCTCGGCCGGTGCGCGCAGATCGGGCGCATAGGCGAAGGTCTTGACGAGTACGGTGCCAACCGGAAAGGCGAACACATCATCCGGGCTGTAGACGGCCTTGGCCTCGCCCGGCACGAAGACGAAACGGTGCTTCAGCGCATTGTCCGAGAACAGCGGATTGATCAGGTCATAGGGCACGACGCCCTTGGCCGGCTTTTCCGATCCCACATTGGCGAACAGTCCGTATTCGGACAGGGTTTGCGCCGGCGTGTCGGCGAGGATCACGTCAAGGTTCGGACCGGCCCCCTTCCCCGCACCGCAGGCGCACAGCAAGGCGGTCAGGCAAAGGGCCGCGAATTGCCGGATCATGGCTTGTCCTGGGGCAGAAGGATAGGCGCAGGCTCCATCGGCGGCGAGGAGGCTGGCCGGTCCGGCGAGGGCTTCAGGCTGGCGAGGTCCAGCGGATAGGCCCCCGCGCCAAGATTGAGGAAACCCACCTCTTCCGCCTCGGCAATCGTGAGGTTGACGTCCACAGCCTCGGGCGAGGCCGGCCAGCGGGTGACCCCGTCCCATACGATCGGCGGCAATTGCCCGCCCATCGCTGCGGCGAGCGGCGCGAGCATGCCTTGCGGGTCGTCCCCGCCGCCGGAATAGCGGTTGGCACGGACCACGATGTCGCGCGGCAGCGGATTGTAGTTTTCATCCGTGAACGGCTCGGAATAGGCATTGATCAGGACATGTGCGGAGCGGTTTGATTCGAACGTGTTGTCGAACACGTGAACATTGCGGTTGGCCATGATGATGACGCCGCTGCCCGACGGCACACCGGCCACGATATTGCCGGCAGGCGCAAAGTTCCTCGTGTTGTTGGCAACGATTTCGTTGGCATAGATCCGGGTCGCGCTGCCGCCCATGACAGGCAGGTTCGGCAGATCGAAGACCAGGATGCCGCCGGTATTGTTGCGGGCAATGTTTCCGTACACGTCGGCGCCGGTCGAATTCTCGATCTCGATGCCGGCAACGTTGAACTCGGCAATCGAGTTGCGCACGGTGATGTTGCTGGACTGGCCGACATAGATGCCGGCATCGGAGGCGCCGCGAACCGTCACATTCTCGATCAGCACATCTTTGGATTCGACGGGATACACGCCGTAGGCGCCGTTCGTTTCATCCGGCTCGCCGCTCCATTCCACGGTCAGGTACCGGTAGGTGATCCGGTCGGCGCCCTTGGACTTGATGCCGTCACCCTTGGTGTCGCGCACGGCGAAGTCCACGAGGGTGACGTCGTCGGACGTGACGAGCAGGCCCTCGCCGGCGCCGGACTGCTGGGCAAAGTCGAGGATCGTCTCGCCCTGGCCCGCGCCGCGCAGCGTGACGCCGTCAACATCCAGCGACAGCGAATCCGACAGGGCGAAGGTTCCGGCGGGCATCAGGATCGTATCGCCGGGC